>CAKZUS010000036.1 GCA_937921805.1 uncultured Granulosicoccaceae bacterium | reverse complement strand
GCCCGCATGTGGTGCTGCTAGGCCAGGGCACCGAGCGCGTCGAACAGGCGCTGGTCGGCTTGTTTCCACAGACCCAGGTGGCGCGCATCGACCGCGACTCTACCCGTCGTCGCGGCGCCCTAGAGGCGGAACTGGCGCGTATTCGCAGTGGCGAGTCGCAATTAATCGTGGGCACGCAGATGCTGGCTAAGGGGCACGATTTTCCAAAGTTGACTTTAGTGGTAGTGCTGGAGATCGATGCGGGGTTGTTTGGTGCAGATTTTCGTGCCGCCGAGCACAGCGCACAGCGCTTGTGGCAAGTGGCGGGGCGCGCCGGCAGAGACCAGCTACCCGGAACGGTGATGGTGCAAACCCATGTGCCGGAACATCCCGTGCTTCAGGCGCTGCGTCAAGGGGAGTATCAGCCCCTGGCAGAACAGCTTCTTCAGGAGCGCTTGGACAGCGGTTTTCCGCCGTATAACCGTCTAGTGGCTGTGCGGGCCGAATCGACCCATGCCGAGGCGCCGATGGAGGTGCTCAACGCGCTCTATGATGCGGTATATTGTCGGGTTGGCCCGGAGCTTATTGTGCTGGGGCCGGCCCCGTCATTGATGGAACGCCGCGCCGGAAAATACCGAGCGCAGATGCTGATTTTATCTGAACGGATCGGCCAGCGCCAGCAATGGCTAGCGCAACAGCTGCAATGGATGCAGAGCCAGACGCAGCGACGGGTGCGAATTAGCATTGATGTGGACCCTACTGACAGTATTTAAACTAGATATTTCATAAATTTACCAGTAATATCTAGAAATAACGCAAGGATCATAAAATGAAAGACGCGCTGTTGGCCGCACTGCAAAAAGCAATAGCGGTCCTGCACGAACAAGGTCTCCTCGATACCGATGCGCTGCCCAGCAGCGCGCAGATCACCCGCACTCGCGATGCGAGCCACGGGGATTTTGCTTGTAACGTGGCGATGGTACTGGCGAAGGCCGCAAAAATGCCGCCGCGCCAGCTGGCCGAAAAACTGATTGCTGAGCTGCCCTCTACCGCCGAGATTGTCCGCACCGAAGTGGCCGGGCCGGGGTTTATTAATTTCTATGTCAGCCACGACGTAGCGACTTCGATCGTGCCGACAGTATTGACTCAAGGCGAAGATTTTGGACGCGGCAAGCCCGATAAGCCGCTGCGCATGAATGTTGAGTTTGTCTCAGCTAACCCCACTGGGCCGCTACATGTAGGGCATGGCCGGGGCGCGGCTTCTGGGGCGAGCCTGAGTAGCTTGCTGCGCTTTGCGGGTCATGAGATCGACGCTGAGTACTATGTGAACGATGCCGGTCGGCAGATGGATATCCTGGGTACCAGTGTGTGGCTGCGCTACTTGCAAGCCTGCGGTGAGGTCTTCACTTTTCCGAGCAACGCCTACCAGGGGGATTATCTTCCCGAGATGGCCGAGAGCCTGTTGCGCGAGCACGGACAGGCGTTGCGCCACAGTGCCGAAGTCGTGTTTGCCGATGTGCCTGCTGATGCCCCTCAGGGCGGCGATAAAGAGGCCCATATAGATGCGCTGATCGCCGCCGCCAAGCGATTGCTCCAAGACGACTACCGCTTGCCCTTCAATATCGCTTTGGAGAGCATCTTGGCGGATATTCGCCAAGATCTGGGCGAGTTTGGTGTGCACTATCAGACTTGGTTTAGTGAAGCCTCGCTGCATCCAGAGAAAGTGGATGCTGCTGTTGCTGAGCTGACGGCAGCGGGGCATATGTACGAAAAAGACGGCAATGTGTGGTTTCGTTCGAGTGATTTTGGCGACGAGAAAGACCGCGTCGTGCGCCGCGCCAGTGGTAGCTATACCTATTTTGCTTCGGATATTGCCTATCTTCGCGATAAGTTTGCGCGCGGCTATGAGCATTTGCTGTACGTCTTTGGGGCCGATCACCACGGCTATGTGCCGCGGGTGCGGGCGATTGCCGAGGCGTTTGGCTATGACCAGGAGCGAGTTGAGTTTTGTCTGGTGCAATTTGCTGTGCTGTATCGCCAGGGCGAAAAGGTGCAAATGTCCACCCGTAGCGGTGAGTTTATCCCGCTGCGTGAGCTGCGCAACGAGATTGGTAACGATGCCGCGCGCTGGTTCTATGTGATGCGTAGTACGGATCAGCATATGGATTTCGACCTGGATCTGGCCAAGAAGCAATCTAGCGATAACCCCATGTACTACGTGCAGTACGCACACGCGCGAATCTGTCGGGTTTTGGAGCAGGCACAAGAGCGCGGATGGGCGTTTGATCGCGAACAAGGCGAAGCCAACCTCGGTCTGCTCACTAGTGAGATGGAGGCAGAGATCCTCACCGCGCTGGCCGCTTTCCCCGAACGCATCGAGTCGGCCTCTCGCCAGCGTGAGGTGCATAATGTGTGTAACTACCTGCGCGAGCTTGCCGCCAGCTACCACAGCTGGTACAACAGCGAGAAGGCCCTAATCGAAGATGCCGCCCTGCGTAATGCCCGCCTCGCACTCATGGCAGCGGCACAGCAAGTGCTTGCAAATGGGCTTCGCGTGCTCGGTGTCAGTGCACCGACGCAGATGTAAGGGACGTACTTTGATGAATGCAGAGACCACTAGACTGTTACGCCTCGCTAGCTCCGCGCTAGTGCTTGCTGCGTTTCCGTTGATGGTGGTGTGGCTACACCAGCAAGATCCCTATGCTACGCGTATCGAAGACGGCTCTAGCGCGTCGCTGTGGCAAACACCTGAGGCCCAAGAGCCTGCGCTGGGGAATAACCAGTTTACGTTCTACGAGATGCTGCCGAATCTCAACGTCGATGTTCCCACCCCTTCAGCGCCGCCCGTGTCACACGTCGCGCATACGCTCAATGAGCCAGTGATCGCGGTGGCCTCTGCGAGGGCCGCGACGCCAGCTCCGACGGCGCGCGTGCATAGAGCCATTGTCGAGGCGGGAATCAAGATCCCCGCGCCTCAGCCATCTCAGCCCGTCCTAGCGCCTCGATCCGCCGTGCCTGCCAAGGTATTGCAAGCAGGTAGCTATCGCCAAGCAGCCGATGCTGAGCGCCAGCGGGTAGAGCTACTCATGATTGGTCTGGATGCCCGTATCGAGCGCGCGCAGCTCAATGGCTCTGATGTCTACCGGATACTGGTCGCGGGTGACTTACGCACGGCCAAGCAGCGCTTGCAGCAGCGTAATATTGCCTTCTTCGAGCGCCGCTAAGACGCTAGTCATGCTCGACTAGTCATGTCCGATTAGCCATGCCCGGATAGAGGGCAGAGCATAGCGATAGTGGTGTGCCGTTTGCGCGGCGTCGTATCGATACTCCACTCCAACGGGACAGGCATTGCGCGCTAGGCATTGTTCAGCGCAAGAGCTCGCCTCTGTGCAGCGATGTTGTGCGCAAGCATGTAGATCGGGAGCGGTGTCGGCAGACAGTGCCTGAGCAGGACAGGCGTCCAGACATGGAGCAGGGCAGTGAGTGCACGGAGAGTTCACGGGCTGAGGAGAGAGAGGCGACGCGGTAGTGGCTGCTGCTGTCGCCTCAGGCATCCACGCCACGGCCCGCACAGCGATCCACGATCCGTATTGGGGGTGTAGCCCCATGCCAAACGGCCCTGGTAGGCCACTCCAGCCTACATGCTGCATAAGACGCTGCAAAATCAGTGGGCAATCGCCCGGATACCAGAGATGCGCCGTAGGCAGCGCTGCCTGAGTGCAGCGCTTGGCGTGTTCGTCTACCGGATGCGCGGCGTTGTGATCAACGCCGCGCCAGAACTGCGGCCCTGCTGCCGCCAGTGCCACCACGCTGCCGTGATCCCGCCGCGAGCCGAGCCAGAGAGAGTCCGGCAAGGCTGCTGCGGGGGTGACAGCATGGTGAGTGAACCCGAAGCGCTGTAGCGCTTCGAGGTCGATGGCAGGCATGTTTTATGGGGTGGGAGGGGTGTAGCTGAGGCCGCCAGAGGCGATGTAGGTAGCCGCGGTAGTTTGCATCTGCTGTGTCACCGCTAGCTCTGTGGCTGTGGGAGTCGCGTCTGTTTCTTGATTTGGACGAAGCAGGCTTGCGTGATGTCCATCAGAGATGACTGCATAGTGATCATTTCCATCATTGGATGTCATGAGCCTTGATAGCGGTGTTCCCCCGACCAAAGGCATTTGGTTGGTTGTATCTACGTTGGGTATGACGCTGTCGCCTTCCATCGTCATGATTAGCAAGTTGGTGTTGTCAGCAGCAATCTGTACATGGATAGCCGGGTCAATGCTATCGACGGCGCTTTGACCCGCCGCAAGAAACTCCAGCCTTAATGCATCGGTTGTTGCCCCTTCTGCTGCGAGTCCCGCTCTGAATCTATCGCGGAACTCATCGGATGCATCGAGGGTATAGGCGAGTCCAGCCCCAGGCGCGGCAGCTACAACGGCCGTAAGCTTGTCGCTGTCTTCAATACTGGCGTAGTTGATGGCGGTGATGGCTCCAAGAGAGAGACCGAGCATTGCGACGTTGCTATCACTCAGCGAGTCACCTGTTGGATTCAGGAACGTCTCATCAAAAAAGCCCCAATGCTTTAGGCTCCGGCGAAGCTGAATAAGATCGGATACCGCTTGACGAACGTGGTCTCGAGTCGTCAGAAGGCTACTGAGCTCATAAAAATGTGCTCCAGAGCCGTCTTCGCCCGCGTCTTCTATACGCTCAAAAATGTCAATACTAATGTTCGCGGTATTGAGTAGCGCCGCTTGCATTGAAGCTGCGTTGGCTTGGTCAACCGTGAGGGCTAGGGTCGCTTCGGCGCGTGCCTCAGCGCTTGCATTAGAGTCGCCAACGACGTCGATGAGCGACTGCTTAGCAGTGTCACTGAGGGGGTTGATGCCATGTGTGGGGAGGTCAATCGCTACCAATGCGCGTCCCGCCGCAGCCTGTGAAGCCATTGCAGCTAGCGCTTGGGTACGATCCCCTCCGATACCGTGCACAAAGATGGTCACAGGCCAGCCTTCCGCTGGTGGAGTGCCTGCAGGCAAGGATACGAGCATCGGGACATAAATATCCGCATCTTTAGCCGGTTCGCCACCGGCGTTGGCCAAGGGAGCACCGGCACTGGTTTGCCAATATTCAGTAGCAATGGTATCGCCTTTGATAGGGTCGCCTTTTAGGTAGTCACGTATTTGCGTATACCCAGCAAAAATTCTTGCATCACCCCCAGGCTGGCCGGAGAAAGAAGGAACAGCGCTACCGAGAGTCTG
>CAKZUS010000035.1 GCA_937921805.1 uncultured Granulosicoccaceae bacterium | reverse complement strand
TGTAGCCCCATTTTATGCCATTACCGATTTGGCTCACGGCGTGGGGTTGGGCGGCGTCGTAGTGCAAAGGGGCGCTTCCGAGGGTGTCGGGCTTGGTCAGTAGGTTACCGTCTTTATTGTAGCCGTAGTGGTAGACGTCGTTGCGCGCTACGCCGCCTGGGGACCATTGGCGTTGTACGCGGGGCAGGCGTTGCTGGGTCGGCAGCCGTCGCTGGTCGTGGGCATAGGTCTCAAGGATGCCGCTGCGGCTGCGGGTGTGCATGAGGCGGTTGGGCAGGTAGCGGTAGTCCATGCCGGTGAGACGGATGGTTTAACGTCGAAGGCGTAAACCCTTTGTGGTGACGACGACTTTCTTCTTTGATTGGTATCTTATACAATACCACAATGGCAACACGAATCATACTCGACACTAATATTCTTATTGCAGCTTTGCGCTCTTCTCGGGGCGCGTCATACAGAATATTGTCGATGCTTGGAGAAGGAGCCTTTGAGCTGTGTCTGTCAGTGCCGCTGTTCACTGAGTACGAGGCAAAAGTGCTGGAGCAGCTATCTGAGCTTAATATTGATGAGCAAGATGTCGAGCAGCTACTGGACTATCTCGTGAGCCAAGCACGCTTGCAGGAAGTGTTTTATCTCTGGCGTCCAATACTACAAGACCCGAAAGATGACATGGTCTTGGAAGCGGCCGTGGCTGCCGATGTCAAGTATTTGGTCACTCACAATATTCGGGACTTTACCCAAGCGAAAACCTTTGCTGTTCGGGTTGTGACACCTGGTAGCTTTTTGAAGGAGATTTTGATATGAGTACTCTCAGTCTGCGTATACCGGACTCACTGCACGCAGAAATCCGCCAGTTAGCGGAACAAGAAGGTATATCCATCAATCAATTTATTGCCAGCGCCGCTGCGGAGAAACTCAGCGCACTGCGTACCGCTTCGTATCTCAAGCAGCGCGCAAAACGCGGCAACCGAGCAGCATTTGAGGCTGTCTTGGCGAAAGTGCCGGATACGATGCCGCCACGTTGGGATGCTTTGGATTAGGCGGCGACATGTCGATCATTAGGGGGCTTATTCAAAACAATTGAGAGTCTGAGCGAAGACTGCTCATTGCCACCGCGCCGCTTGCTACTTGGGTGTGCGATTACAGCAGTTGCGTCACTGCATCGACAGACATACCGGTAAATTGCGCAATCTGCTCTGGCGAGAGGCCTTGTTGGTGCATGATTTGGACTAGTTGTTTACGCTCTTTTTCTGCGCCCTGTTCGATTCCTTGCTCGATTCCCTGTTCAACTCCCCGTTCGATTCCCTGCTCAAGTCCCAGCGCATGGCCCTCAGCGTGGCCTTCTTCTTTTCCTTCGTCGTAGCCCTCGCCACGCGCTGTATCTTCAACGTTTTTCAAGTCTCGATAGTGCTTGAGGCTGTTCTCGTAGGCTTTGCGCTCGGTCGGTTCGAAGCGCGCTATTTTTGCCATTTCGAAGGCTTTGACAAACACCTCTTCGCTGAGGTCTGCGGGGCGCTCGGCAGAGCTTCTTGAAGCCGAAGTCGGTGAAGAGGTTGACGAAGACATCTTGCATGATGGTGCTGAGCGGGGGCTTAGGGGGAGTATAAGTGGTGGCTTGGGGGCGCTCAAGGGGAGTGGATTGGATCAAGTTACCTGACCCCATAGGCGCCAACTTAAGCCCCAAGCCCTTGAAATAGATTCAAAAATCAGTAAAGACTGCCGCACCAGACAGGGAGTTCAAACCTATAACGCCCGATGCAGCAGTCCCACTCATTAGATAGTCGTTTTGAATCCTTCTTGCAACATCTACCGCGTGACGTCTCCAGACAAGCGAGATCCTTGGGGGCATTTTGCCGAGCGCGCAAGGTGCTCAGCCCAGTTCATTTGCTGCGCACAGCGATGCTGTATTGCATTGCAGACCTCTCTTTGCGTAGCTGTGCAGGCGTCTTCTCGCGCGTCTGCGGCAAGATCAGCGATGAAGCTTTAAAGAAAAGGTTCTGCGCCATGAGAAAATGGCTCAGCGCGCTGCTCAAAGACACCCTGCAGCCATTAGAGTTGCCACAAGTGGGGGCGCTGCGTTTTATCGCGGTCGATGGCTCCTACATCCAAGCACCAGGAGCTCGTCAAGCCGGGCATCGGCTGCATATGGCGATGGATATGATGTCGCTAGAGCTGTTGCAGGTGACGATTACTGACGAAAAACAAGCCGAGCATTTTGGTCAGTATACTTTCCAAGAGGGAGATGTCGTCATCGCTGATCGCATTTATGGACGAGCGAAGCCGGTGATCGCGCTACGGGAACAAGGCGTGCAAGTCGTGGTGCGTTATAACCCTCAGGCTCTGCGTGCTTACCACACCGACGCTCACGGGAATACGAATAAAATTCAATGGCTTGAGCGATTAAAATGGCTCACTGATAACGGCTTTAGCGAAGCCTGTTTTCCTGTCACTGTACGCGACGGTGAAAAGCGCCATTTCACCAAAGGTTATGTGCATGTTATGGCACTGCCCACAGAGAAGGCGGCACAATCGGTACGTCGAACTAAGAAATCTTCCAAAAAAAGAGGCAATACGGTTCGAGCGAGTACTTTGGAATATGCACGGTGGATGTGGGTGTTCACCACAGTGGAGCCGGAGATACTCGACACTCTGAGCATGGGCGCACTCTATCGACGCCGTTGGCAAATTGAACTGCTGATCAAGCGCTGTAAATCATTGCTGAGCATCGATCAACTCCGAGCACGTATCAACAGCCCTTTGGCACAAGTGTATCTGTTGGGTAAGATGCTTTATTGCGCCGTCATGCAACGCTCGGTGAGCGACGCTGTGAAGCATTTTGCTCTCCATCGTGATCGCTCGTTGACGCCATGGCGGCTATGGCATATCCAAGCATTGGATTTCAAAGCAGCATTGATCAACTCTTTCGCCAGCGAGCAACGCTGGGCTGGCGATGTGATAGAGGCACTGAAGGAGCGAAAGCGCCGACGCTCATTGCAGAGCTTGCCTGATACCGTATATGAGCTGATTGAAAAGTGCCGAGAGCTGGGGGTGAGTAATGTATAAATTCAATCAGTTAGAGGGCTTAAGTTGGCGCCTATGGGGTCGGGTAACTTGATCTAATCCACTCCCCTTGAGCGCTCCCAAACCACCACTTATATTCCCCCTAAGCCCATCCCATTACCCACAAGTACTACATGGCCATATAAATCATACACTTAAGAAGTGTCGAATGTTTCAGCAACATTTTTTCAGCTCTCTTGCCGATGCTACGTTCTATATTATCTAGAGCATTTTGCAATGACTTGGGCAGCACAAGAGATGGCTTCACTTTCCACCGGTGACAAGCGTTTAGATCAGCGTAGCGTTCAGGTGCTAACATCGCTCAGCGATGCTCCCGCGGCCTCGATCACCCAAGCTAGCAGCAGTGCAGCAGAGGTCAAAGCCACGTATCGATTGCTGAGTAATGACAAGCTCGATCCTCAGACAATTCTAGAGCCTCACTGGGAGCAAACCCAGAAGCGAGCACAGGAGTGTCGTACCGTGCTTTGCCTTCAAGACACCACCGAGTTGGATTTTAATAAGAGACAAACCAAAGGCTTAGGGCGGCTGAGCTATGATGCCCAGCGTGGTATGTATCTCCACTCAACCCTGGTGGTCAACCCTGAGCGAGTGCCGCTCGGCGTGATCGATTCCTGGACGTGGGCGCGAAAAGAGCGTGGCGAAGCTGATATTAAAGAGAGCTCCCGTTGGATTGAGGGGTACGAGCGCGTTGCGGAGTTTGCACAAGATATAAAGAGGACTCAAGTGGTATATGTGGCGGATCGAGAGGCGGATATCGCTCAACTGTTTCAGCGTGCTGCGGCCCTGGATTTTCGCGCTGATATATTGGTGCGAATGACGCACAACCGGGCCTTAGAAGGCGGCAAGAAGTTGTTCGATACGCTGGCCTGCGCACCGATTGTCGCGAACGTGGCTTTTTCCGTCCCCAAAGGGCGTGGCCGTAAAGCGCGCAAAGTCGAACAAGAACTACGAGCGTGTCCGGTAGAGATTTGCCCCAAAAGCGGTGGCATCACATTGTGGGCACTTGAAGCCCATGAAGTGAACCCACCACCAGGAGTGCGAGCGATTCGCTGGAGGTTGCTGAGTAACCTCGCCATTACCAGTGCTTCGGTCGCTTTACAGCTGATCGACTGGTATCGCGCCAGGTGGGAATGGGAGTCGCTAAAAATAGGGGTTTTGGCGGTCTCTAATGAGTTCGAGAATTGAGGGCCTCAGATTTGTGGGTAATGGGATGGCCTAGAGTCACCTTGGTATGTGGTGGTGGTTTGCTCAAGATGGTCACTCCATGTTTTGTCTCGTCGCATTATGTTTCGATGCGGCGGAGACAGGCAAGTTTTTTTCGGGCATGCTGAAATGGCTTGATGTAAGGTGCTGCTTACGCCTTATCAAAGAAGATACTCACCAGCTCATTTTCTTTCTG
>CAKZUS010000034.1 GCA_937921805.1 uncultured Granulosicoccaceae bacterium | reverse complement strand
TGACCACGGGGTCTGTGCTGCGCATTGGCGACTAGCCTCGCCTCCTGGGGCATGAATCTGCTACGGTGGCCTTTTTTCGGTAGTAGGCGAGGCGTCCTTAGATGAAAACCCATGCTCAAGTCGTGATTATCGGCGGCGGTGTTGTCGGCTGTTCGGTGCTCTATCACCTGACCAAACTCGGTTGGACTGACCTGCTATTGATTGAGCGCTCCGAGCTGACCTCTGGCTCGACTTGGCATGCTGCGGGCGGCTTTCACACGCTGAATTCTGATACTAATATGGCCGCCTTGCAGGGCTACACCATCCGGCTTTATCGCGAGTTAGAGGAGATCACGGGCATGTCCTGTGGCCTACACCACGTCGGCGGCGTGACGCTTGCCGATACGCCTGAGCGCTTTGACATGCTCAAGGCCGAGCGCGCCAAACACCGCTATATGGGCCTTGATACGCAGATTATTAGTCCCGAAGAGATCCGCAAGCTTTCTCCCATCACCAACGTCGAAGGAGTGTTGGGGGGGTTGTATGACCCACTAGACGGGCACCTCGACCCCTCTGGCACTACTCACGCCTATGCCCGCGCGGCCAAGATGGCGGGCGCCGAGATCGTCTTGCGCAATCGGGTGTTGGAGACGAACCAGCGCGACGATGGCGGCTGGGATGTGGTCACTGAGCAAGGCACTGTCGTGGCCGAGCATCTCGTGAATGCGGGGGGGCTGTGGGCACGTGAGGTCGCGGCGATGGCGGGCCTGTATCTGCCCCTGCACCCTATGGAGCACCAATATCTCATTACCGAAGACTGCCCCGAGGTCTCTGAGCGCAGCAGCGAGCTGCCACATGTCATGGACCCTGCTGGCGAGAGCTATCTGCGCCAAGAAGGACGAGGGCTGTGCATTGGCTTTTATGAGCAGCGCTGCGACCCCTGGGCCGAAGACGGCACGCCGTGGGACTTTGGACATCAACTGCTCGACGACCAGCTCGAACGCATCGACGACTCGCTGGCGTTTGCCTTCAAGCGCTACCCCGTGTTGGAGCGCGCCGGAATCAAGAAAATCGTCAACGGCCCCTTTACTTTCGCTCCCGACGGCAATCCGCTGGTTGGCCCCGTGCCGGGTCTGCGCAACTACTGGTCTGCCTGTGCCGTTATGGCAGGTTTCTCTCAGGGCGGCGGCGTGGGCTTGTCGCTGGCGCAGTGGATGGTGCACGGCGAGACCGAGCGCGATGTGATGGCGATGGACGTCGCGCGATTTGGCGACTATATGACGCCGAGCTACACCCGCACCAAGGTACGCGAGAACTACCAGCGGCGCTTCTCTGTGAGCTATCCCAACGAGGAACTACCCGCCGCACGGCCATTTCAGGCCACGCCTGCCTATGGTCTGTGGGAGGCCCAAGGCGCAGTGTTTGGTATGCAATACGGGCTAGAGGTGGCGAACTATTTTGCCCGCGATGACGAGCCGCGTTTCGAGACGCCGAGCTTCCGCCGCTCCAACGCCTTCGCCGCTACGGCTCGCGAATGCCGCGCGGTGCGCGAAGCGGTGGGCATTAATGAAATCGCGAATTTTGGCAAATACGCGGTACGTGGCCCTGGCGCGCGGCGTTGGCTCGACGGCCTGCTGGCTGGGCGCATTCCCCAGCCTGGGCGCCTCGCGCTCAATCCGCTGCTCTCCGAGCAAGGCAAGCTCATCGGCGATTTTACCGTCAGTTGCCTGGACGAGAACGAGTTTCAGCTGACCGCGTCCTATTCCTCGCAAGCTTTTCATATGCGCTGGTTCGAGCAGCAGCTCGACCAAGACGACTGGGAGGTCGATGTCGAGAATGTCAGTTTGCAGCGCATCGGCTTTCAAATCGCCGGCCCCAAGGCGCGCGAGCTGCTGGCGCGCGTGACCCGCACTGATGTCAGCGACGAAGCACTGCCATTTATGGGGCTGATGGAAATCGAAGTTGGCCTCTGTCATGCCCTGGTGCAGCGCGTTTCTTACACCGGCAGCCTTGGCTACGAGATCTACGTGCTCAACGAAGACCAGATCGCCCTGTACCATGCCCTCAGCGTCGCCGGCCAAGACCTCGGGCTGACGCCCTTTGGCATGCGCGCCATGATGAGCCTGCGGCTAGAGAAAAACTTTGGCTCATGGATGCGCGAATACCGCCCCGACTATATGCCTGCCGAAACGGGAATGGATCGCTTTGTTCGCTATGACAAGCCCGCTCCTTTTATTGGTAAAGCCGCCGCGCTGGCTGAACGCGAACGCGGCCCTCAGCGACGCCTGTGCAGCTTTATCGTCGATGCGGTTGATGCCGACGTGATGGGCGATGAGCCAATTTTTATCGGCGATGAGGTGGTTGGATTTGTTACCTCTGGAGGCTACGCCCATTACAGCGAATGCTCGGTCGCGTTCGGCTTTTTGCCTAGTGATTGCGAAGCACAAGAGGTCGAGATAGAGATTCTCGGAGAGCGCCGCCGGGCGACGCGCTTTGAGAAGCCCTTGTTTGATCCCGAATCAACAGCCATGCGGATGTAGGGAGCACGATGATGATGACC
>CAKZUS010000033.1 GCA_937921805.1 uncultured Granulosicoccaceae bacterium | reverse complement strand
GCAACCGGGTTGAGCCGCTGGCCTTGGCAGTGTTGGCAGGGCGCGTCGTGTTGCAGGGTTTGCATCTCCTGCTCTTCGCCCGATTGGGTCTCAGGGTCGAAGCCCGCTTGCGCCAGACCCGTCCCGTAGCAGTGCGCACACCAGCCCAAAGACGAGTTGTAGCTAAACAAACGCGGGTCGAGTTCGGGGAAGCTTTGGCCACACTGATTACAGGCCCGTCGGGTCGAGTACAGCGTCTCGCCCTCTGCGTGCAAAACCCGGCAGCTGTCTTGCCCATATTCCAGTGCCGTAGCCAGCGCCGCCCGCAGTGCCGCTTCGCAGTCGGCGCTGCGGGAGATACGCAGCGTCGCCACGGGCAGGTCAATATCATGCTCGCTATAGCGATCTAGGCGCGGCCATGCGCCCGTGTCCAGGTCTTCGTCATCGACAACAAGCGTCTCGAAGCCTTTCTTGGCGGCCCACTTAGCCAGATCGGTGTAATAGCCCTTGCGTGCGGCCACCAGCGGGGCGCACAGGCGCACGCTCTGACCGGCATGACTGCGCAAGATGCGCGCGACGATGGTATCGACAGATTGCGCGTCGATCTCGACGTGGCAGTCGGGGCAGTGCGCACTCGCGAGGCGGGTATAGAGCAAGCGTAAGAACGGATACAGCTCCGTCATCGTCGCGACCGTGCTCTTGCGCCCGCCGCGACTGGTGCGCTGTTCGATAGCGACCGTCGGTGGAATGCCCGTCACCGCATCGACATCAGGGCGCGAAGCGGGCTGCACGAATTGCCGTGCATAGGCGTTGAGGCTCTCCAGATAGCGGCGCTGTCCTTCGCTGAAAATAATATCGAACGCCAGCGTGCTTTTACCGCTACCCGAGAGGCCGGTGATGACGCTAAATTGGCCGCGCGGCAGCGCCAAATCCACGCCCTTGAGATTGTTTTCGCGGGCGTTAATGACCTCGATAGTCGGTGCTGCGCGTTGATACGACGCCGGGGCTTCGGCGACGAGTTGCGAGGCAAAAGGCGAGGACCCGCTGGGCATCCCGCTGGGCATCCCGCTTTGACTCTCGCGCAATTGCTCCAGGTCCTGCCGGTAGCGGCGCAAGGACTGCGCAGTCTGGCTGTCGCATTGCAGCAGCGCCTCTACGGGGCCTGCGAACACCAAATCGCCCCCCGCATCGCCGCCCTCTGGCCCCAGCTCAATCACCCAATCTGCGGCAGCGATCAGATCCAGCTGATGCTCGATCACCACCACGGTATGCCCAGCGTCAACCAGTCGCTGCAAGGCCCCGAGCAATTGGGCGATATCGTCAAAATGCAGCCCGCTGGTCGGCTCGTCAAACAGAAACAATTGCGACGAATCCGACTCGGCACTGCTCAAATGCCCCGCGAGCTTGAGCCGCTGCGCCTCACCGCCCGAGAGCGTCGGCACCGGCTGCCCCAGGCGCAGGTAGCCCAGCCCCACGTCAATCAGTGCCTGTAGTGCTTTGACCACCGGACGATATGCCGCGAAAAACTGCTGCGCCTGCTCGACCGTGAGCGCGTTCACCTCGGCAATATTCAGCGCCTTATTGCCCTGACTAGGACTCTCAGAAGCGCCCTCTAGCGCAATATCCAACACCTCGGGACGGTAGCGGCTGCCGCGACATTCTGCGCATTCTAGATACACGTCAGACAGAAACTGCATCTCAACGTGCTCAAAGCCCGTGCCGCCACAGCTCGGGCACTTCATCTCGGAGTTAAAACTAAAACTGCCCGCCGTATAGCCGCGCGCTTGCGCAGCGGGAGACTTGGCAAACACCTTACGAATCGCCTCAAAAGCGCCGGTGTAGCTCGCCGGAGTGGAGCGCGCGCTCTTGCCAATAGGCGACTGATCGACCATCAGCACCGCGCTGATCTGCTCGTGCCCACTCAGCGAGGTATACGCCCCAGGTGCATCGGTTGGGTGGCCTAGCTCACGGCGTAGTGCGCGGTAGAGCGTGTCGTGAATCAGCGTCGATTTGCCCGATCCCGATACCCCCACCACGCCGCTGATACGCCCCAGCGGTAGTGCCAGCTCAATGTCCTTGAGATTGTGCTCGCCGGCCCCGCTCAGCCGCAGCCACGGGCCTTGCGCCGACACACTGCGCGCGACGCTCTGCTGTAGGCTTTTGCGCCCAGAGAGGTAGTCCGCCGTGAGCGAATCTTGCGCCAACAGCGTGTCAGGAGGGCCATAACTCACCACCTTGCCGCCCGCCTCACCAGGGCCAGGCCCCATGTCGATAATCTTATCGGCGGCGAACATAAGCTGCGGGTCATGCTCGACCACCACCAGCGTATTACCCTGATCCCGCAGCCGGTGCAAGACCTCTACGAGCTTGTCTAAATCTCGCGGATGCAGCCCGATGCTTGGCTCGTCGAGCACAAACAACGTATTGACCAGACTGGTTCCCAGGGCCGTAGTGAGATTAATACGCTGCACCTCGCCGCCCGACAGCGTGCGGCTCTGGCGGTCCAGACACAGATACCCCAGCCCCACGTCCACCAAATACCGCAGCCGCCCACGAATCTCCTGCATCAACTGCTCTGTGCCCTCATCCAGCGCGCCGAGCGTGAGCTGGTCCATAAACGCCCGCAATCGGGTGAGCGGCAGTTGCATCAAGTCATGCACACACAAGCCCGGCAGCGCTTCGAGCTGCTCGCGACTCAAAGCCATCGCCCGCGGCAGAAAGCGCGCAGCGGGGTCTAGCGTCGCATCGGCCAGCGCCTTATCGCCTAGCCGCCAGCACAACGCCTCGGGCTGCAGTCTCGCGCCGCCGCAGGCTTCACACGGGCTATAACTGCGATAGCGCGACAACTGTACGCGCACGTGCATCTTATAAGCGCGCCCCTCCAGCCAGTCGAAGAAGCTCTGCACCCCGTACCACTCGCCGTGCTTCCAGCCCGCCTCCCCAATGCCGTACCACACCCAACGCCGGTCTTCGAGGCTCAGCTCATTCCACGGCGTGTCCAGACTCACGCCCTGCGGCCCGGCGTGGAGTTCGAGGTCGCGCTGACACTGTGCGTTCGTCTCACTCTGAAAAGCCTTAATCGCCCCCTCACGCAAACTCAAACGCGGGTTGGGAATCACCAAATCATGATCAATCCCGATCACGCGCCCAAACCCCCGACAGGTCTCGCACGCCCCGAGCGGAGAATTAAAGCTAAACAAACTCGGTGTCGGCGGGCTGTACTCGACCTCGCTCTCTGGGCATTGCAGACGCTGGTTAAAGCGCATCGGCGGCGCCGCCTCGTCGTCCCCATACACCGCAATACGCCCGTGGCCTGCACGCAGCGCCGCCTCGACAGCCTCGACCAAACGCGCCCGATTGCTTGTGCGCACCCGCAGCCGGTCCTGCACCACCTCCAGCGACGCCTCGTGCTCGGCATGAAAGCGCGCATACCCCTGCTGCGACAGCCACGCCTTCGCCTGCGTCGCATCCACCCGCTCGCTCAGCGCCACTGCAAACGTCACCACAATGCGCGCCTCCGGCGCCTCGCTGAGCAAGGTATCCGCGATGCCCTCGGCATTGTCCGCCTGCACCCGCCGCCCGCTTTGCCCGCAAAACAGCGCCGCGCCCTGCGCAAAGAGCAACTTCAGGTGATCGTTCAACTCCGTCATTGTCCCGACCGTCGAACGACTCGTGCGCACCGGATTCGTCTGGTCGATGGCAATGCCCGGCGGCACGCCCTCCACGCTATCCACCTGCGGCTTATCCATCCGGTCTAAGAATTGCCGCGCATACGGAGAAAACGTCTCGACGTAACGCCGCTGTCCCTCAGCAAAAAGCGTATCAAACGCCAACGACGACTTGCCCGACCCCGACACGCCAGTCACCACCAACAGCTCCCCGTGCGCGATATCCAAGTCCAGTTTATCCAGATTGTTCTGGCGCGCACCGCGTATGCGGATAGTCGAGTCACTCATGGGAAAAGTCGGGTGGCTAGTGGGGGTAATGAGTGTACCGGCTTGAGTGGGGGCTGGGAAAAATGGCAGGGGTTGGGGATAGTTTCTCTTGGAGGGGTTGGGTAATAACTACCCTGTGCTATCCACTAATTAACGGTGTCTGATTTCCAAAATACCCGTATGTCGTGAGGAGGAGCTGGCTCGACAAAATCTGCCTAACACGATAACATCCAGCCCAAGAAAAATGGACTTTGAAAGTGCACAAAAGCAAAGATTTAGAGCGGCTAAGATGGCGAAATGAGCAGATGCTGGTGCCCAGTCATCGTTTTGTTCTGAAATGGTGGGAAGTTGTTGGGTTAGGTGTCAAGTAAATGTCGAGGTACCGAGGTTACCGAAGAAGGCAGTGGGGAAGCTACCATTTCAGTCAAAAAAAACAAGTTACTATAACATTTGGAGGTATTGATAAGGATATTCAAAAAATATTTTTCTCTTTAAGCCAAAATTCTATAGAAAGGCTGCTCAAGAAATATGGTAAGGCACATGGATCAAGTGCAGAGAGCTATGCGCGGAAAACGTATCCGAAATGGAAAAACGGACAAACTAAATTGAGTGGCCAAACAGCTGAGAGATTGGTTAGTCTAATACCACCATATCTATCTGAAGAAGTAAGGTTTGAACTTATAAAGAAACTTAGAAATCATTATCTCCCGAAACGGAATGAGTCTGTTTCTACAACTCCAGAAGAATGGAAAGCTGATTTAATTCCAGTAGTCGAGAGATTTCTCAAAATATCGAAT
>CAKZUS010000032.1 GCA_937921805.1 uncultured Granulosicoccaceae bacterium | reverse complement strand
CCCGATGAGTATGTAGAGATTAATAATTTCTACACCATGACAGTGTATGAGAAAGGCGCTGAGGTCATCCGAATGCTGCACAGCATCGTGGGTGAGAAGCATTATTTTCGAGGTGTCTCACTCTACCTACAGCGCCATGACGGGCAGGCGGCAACTTGTGATGATTTTGTTAATGCTATGGCCGATGCAAGCGGGGCCGACCTGAGCCAGTTTCGCCGTTGGTATAGCACCGCTGGCACGCCGCGGCTTCGCGCGAGTGTGCACACGCAAGGCGAAGCGCTGCACCTGACACTGCAACAGCACTGCCCTGACACGCCGGGACAGACAGACAAAGCCCCGCTACACATTCCGGTGCGAGTGGGCCTGATTGAGCGAGATGGCAGCGCGGGAGAGTTCGTTTGGCAAGGCGAGCGCGTGTGCGAAGCGGTGTTGATGCTGCGCGAGTCTGAGCAGGTTTTTGTCCTAGAGTCTGCCCCTGAGGGAGCACAAGTGTCGTGGCTACGCGATGCCTCGGCGCCGGTGGTGATGGAGTTTGCGCAGAGTATCGATGCACAGTTGCATCAATTGGCGCATGACACCGATTCTTTTAACCGTTGGGACGCGGTGCAGAGCCTGTACCACGCGGCAGTGTGGGGCAAGGTTGATAGCGCTGCTGTGGGGCGCGCTTTGCGCAGCGTCCTGGACGATGCGTCACTGGATCCGGCTTTTGTGGCGGAGGTGCTCACGTTACCGAGTGCTACCGCTTTGGCCTCGCGGGATGAGTGTTGGCAAATTGATGTGGTGATTGCCCAGCGGGCGCAGTGTTGGGCGCAAATGTCGAGCGAAATAGTCGAAGCACTTGCGATCCAGTACGATGCTCAAAGCGGCGATACACCAGGGAGTCGTGCGCTCAAGAATATCTGCTTGCAATGGCTGTGTCGGGCCGATCAGCATGCTGGCTTGCACAGAGCGCGCGCGCAGTATCAAAGTGCTGACACCATGACCGACACCATTGCAGCACTACGGGCTTTGCAGCACTGTGGCGATGCGAGCGAGGAGCTCGGGCATTTCTTTACTCGCTGGCAGAGCGAGCGGGGGGTGATAGACAAATGGTTTAGCCTCCAAGCACAGCACACCAACGCCAGTGGGGTGCGGGCACTGTTTGCCCATCCGGCCTTCGATTGGAACAACCCCAACCGCGTACGCTCCGTCGCTGGGGCCTTTGCCCAGCAGAACTTCGAAGGCTTTCATGGTGAAGGCGGCTATGCCGTGATAACGGAGGTCATAGAGCGCCTTGACAGTATCAACCCTATGGTCGGAGCGAGGCTCGCCTCGGCGCTGACAGTGTGGCGGCGCCTTGATGCGAAGCGTGCCGACAGCATGCGAGCGCAATTACAGCGCCTGCAAGCCCTGCCAGGGCTGTCCCGAGACCTGTATGAGGTCGTGGAGAAGTCCCTGGCCGGCGACTGAAGTGCTGAGGGGTGTGCTTACAGTGTGTAGGGACCCAATATCTAGTATCTCAGGGCATGGAATACATCGCGTGGAAAGTTGAGGCCGGTGGTGTTGCGGTTCAGAATATCGCCCAGCGTGCCACTGGCGATATCGGCCCGCCACTCGCGCAGCACGAGAGCATCATCGTTCTCCCACCAAAACCGGTCCCCGTCGCGAAGGCGAGTGAACTGCTCCACCAGTGCGGCACAGGTCAGCTCGCCGACGGCAGCGCCAGGCAAGGTGTTTTCGGCCAGCGCACCGATCCAGGGATCCACCTCATCGGGTGAGGAGTATACCGCTGCCAAGGAATGGGCTACTTCTGGGTCACAGCTTATGTCACTGAAGCTCGAATGAGGAGAGAGACCATAGGCGATGCGGCAAGCGTTGTAGCCCGGTAACCCGTGGTCACGACCGCGCTGAATATTCAATGCCACGAGATCGAGAAAGGCATGGCGAGAGACGGGCTGGCCTGGTGCTCTAGCGTGCACGCTGCCCATGGGGTTGAATAAGAAGTTTCGAACACCATCAATGACATGCACGTCAATGTTTTGCATCGTTTGGCGAAATAAGCCCCCTAAAAATTCTTCAATTCCTGCATTGCGGATAGGTTGAGGATTGAAGAATAAGTTGCGCAGCGCTTCTAATCCCCCTGAATTGAGGCGTACATTATCGCTCAGCATACTGTGTCCAAGGCGGTAGAATGCCGTAGAGAATTCATTCGCAATGGTGGCGTCCAGGTGCGGATTATATCCTTTATATTCTCCTATCGCGTCTGGGCCAAGTAAAATAGGTAAATATTCCTGATAAGTAATCACTTGCATTTGCGCGCCTACGACTTTGCGAGCAGCTTGGTAAATGCTTTCGTCGTCGTGATATTCGTCAGGGAAAGTATTATAAATCTGATCGCAGAGGCGATTGTGTTCGCGCATAAAGACCGTATGCATAGAGGCCAGCACAGCATGCTCGTTAGCGCGAATATCTCCGGCGAGGAAAAACTTCTTTTTCTTGTTAGGAACGTTGGCTAGGCCACCAGGGTTGCGCGGCAGCAGCTCACCACGCGGGGTGTGCTGGCTTCTGAGTTTGCCCGATCCATCATGGCTACGCAGCGCAGAGGCTCTCGTGCAGTTGGAACCATAGACATTGGCGGCATCAATGTAGGCCGATAAGGCATTGGTCTGCTCTCTGACCCCGTCCACCCACACGGATGTTGAGCGTTTAAATGGGATAACAGCCGGGCGCTGCACACCATTGGGTACCGCCTCACTATCGGGTACTTCAATGTCCTGATGCTCCTTTTCTGATTCAGGAGAGATATCAATCTCATGGTCTAAAAACTGCCCCCATGCCCAGGTGAAATCACTTAGCCCCGTTGGGCTCTCTTTATCTTTTTGTGGAGCGACCCGGTTGCTAATTTCGCGGGGATTAGTGGTGCGTGAGGCAAAACCTGAATCAGTGTAGTCAGGAGCCGCGACGCGTCGTAATACCGTTCCTGCGCTGCCCCACTGAGGGTGCAAGAGGTTATTATTTTTACCATCGTATGTACGGTTCTCAGACATTGATTTTTTCCTTAATTAGAATGGGAATATAAAAGCACAACTATGGCTGTGGGTTTTAGGGGACTTATTAAGCACACTGTGCAGGTGAATCGATAATGAATATGAGAGGCGAATAGAGACGCTAATAAGCGTTTATTTCAATATTGTATAAGTCAAATGAAGAGGTCAATTTTTCCATAGCCCACAGCTGAAACAAAGCGATGTAGGAAAGCGTTGTTTTTTACCTATTGCCTATCGTTTTCTCCATGTTTCTCGACGCACTGAAACGCTGATAACGCGTTACACTGCTTGTCATTCATGACAGTGCAACGGAGCGATAGCAGCGATGCTTTTTTCTGCCAATCTGGGCTTTCTGTGGAACGAGTTATCGCTTCCAGAGGCCATTCGTGCTGCGAAAGCAGCGGGGTTTGACGCGGTGGAGTGCCACTGGCCTTATGACACCCCTTCGGCGGAAATCGCCGCAGCCCTTA
>CAKZUS010000031.1 GCA_937921805.1 uncultured Granulosicoccaceae bacterium | reverse complement strand
CGTAAAGATCCCCCCGGCCACTGCGGCAATAGCTGCCGACACGGGCACCGACAAAGGCAAGCGCATCAGCACTCCCGCCACCCACGCCGCCACGGGAAAACCGACAAGAAAGCCCACCGACGGTGACACAAACACACCAATTCCACCACGCCCGCCCGCTAACAGTGGCAACCCCAAAGCCACTGCGGCCAGAAACAACAACACTGCCAATGCTCCGAGGCGCGGCCCAAGAATGACGCCAGCGAGCATCACGCCCAAAGATTGCGCCGTAATCGGAACGCCAGCGGCGATAGGGATATTGGGCACTAAGCCCAGCGCAGCGATGAGCGCAGCAAACAGCGCCACATGCACAAGTTGGCGGTCAGAGAGAGAGAGAAAACGCATAGCAAAACTCTTCAAATAGGTTGGATTGTGTGTAGTGGGGATTAGTTATCACCAATCGTTGACGATGGTAGCGCAGGCAGTCCTCGACTCCCGCCTCGCGCCTGCAACGCGAGGCTCACATGATCGCTATCACGCAGCGTATCGACCAACCACGGTGCGATCAACTGATGGCGGGCGGGGCGTAAGCTGCGCGCACGCCAAGCCAATTCGCGCGCACGATAGCCATCGAGCAATTGGGGCACGCTGCGCACGACCAATGCCAAGGCTATCGCAAAGCGGCGCCCACTCACACCTGGCAGTATCCGCTGCACGACTGCCATCAGCGCGTCGAGCCGGGTGCTCAAAGTCAAGACCGAGGCGCAGGCCAACAATGTCGCCCAGCGCGCCACAACCGTCAAGCCCAGCTCCCACTGCCCCACCCATGTTTGCCACAACACTACCGCCAGCCACCACGGCCACAGGCGCAGCAGCCAACGCAAAGTATTGCGCCCTTGCGGCCCTAGCGAACACAGCGCCGCCCAGCTCAGCGGCAGCAGCAGCCACAAGAACACCGGCCACCACCACAGGAGCACGCACAAGACGCACAGCGCCAGCAATTTGCTCCCCGCACGGCGGCGATGCCACCACGTCTCAGGCAGGCTATACAGGCTAAGCATCCAGGTAGGCTTCCAGTACCTCGCTCGCCGCCCCCTCTGCCCGCACCCGCCCTTGCTCAAGCCAAATGACGCGCTCGCAGTGCTGCAGGTCTTGTGGGTCGTGACTGGCGATAATTTGTTGCTGCTCCAGCCCTGCTAGCTCAGCGCGCAACTGCCGTCGCTGGCCTTGGTCTAAGCCACTGCTGGGCTCATCGAGCAATAGCACTTGTGTTTGCATCAATAGCACTGCGCGCAGGCAGACCCATTTTTTTTCTCCGCCAGAGAGTTCATGCACGCGCCGATACGCCCAGCCGGGGCGCTCTGCTAAGGCTTGCTGCGCGCGCGCCTCGGCATCTGGCCAGCCTAGCTGTTTCATTCCAAAGGCCAGCTCTTCAATGACGGTGGGAAACAGCAACTGGTGATCAGTATTTTGGAACACCACGCCTACCCAGCGCGGCCATTGCTCGCCCTGCTCCTGCGTGGTGGTGCCAAAGCCTCGCACACAGCCCTGGCTGGGCATCTGCAAGGCAGCAAGCAGGCGTAGCAAGGTACTTTTGCCGCAGCCATTATTGCCTACGACGCCGATGCGCGACTCGGACAATTGCAAGCTCAATGGTCCGAGAATACGCCGCCCTTGGGGGTCATCGACCTGGGCGTTCTCCAGCGTCAAGCTCACAGCAAGCCAAATCGGTGCTTTAAGAGCAAATTGCGCCGCACCGCCGCATCGACCTGGGCCTCAGAGAGGCGCCCAGCTTGTACCGATGCTTCGAGCAAACCTCTCGCTCGCAGCGCAATATTGGGGTCAAATACGCCATTATTGGCGATCAATAGCACATCGACTCCCGCATCAATAGCCCGCTCCATCGCCTCTTGCAGGGGGTAGCGTTTGGAGATAGCCGCCATTTCTAAGTCATCGCTGACTACCAAGCCATCGAATCGCAACTCATCGCGCAATAAGCCCTGAATAAGCGTTCGACTCAGGGTCGCAGGGTGCTCTGAGTCCCAGCGCTGGTGCACTAAGTGCGCGCTCATAATAGCCTCTGCCTCTCCCGCGTCAATCATGATTTGATAGGGCAGCAGCTCGCTCTCGCTCCAGCTCTTTGAGACATCGACAAACTCGTGATGACTGTCGCCCTGAGAGCTACCGTGCCCGGGAAAATGCTTCAGCACCGCCACCACCCCGTGCTCACGATAGACCTGCACCGCCCGCCGCGCATGCGCAGTGACAGCGAGAGGATCGGAGCCAAAGCTGCGTTGCAGCTGCACAATGACGGGATTATTGGGATTGCTCGCCACATCGACGACCGGGGCGAAGTTCATATTCACTCCCACTTGCTGCAGCTCTTGGGCGATGCGTTGCGCTTGTTCCGCTGTGGCTTGCACAGACTGCTGGCCTAATGCCTGAGCGCTGAGCTTGCGACTAAAGCCGTGCCGAGGATGCAGCCGGCTCACGCGCCCGCCTTCTTCGTCTATGGCAATCCATAACGGCACAGCACTATGCGCCTGCATGGTGCGCGTAAGCTGCGCGAGCTGCTCAGCCCCACGAATATTGCGTCCATACTGCCCCCGCTCACCATCGCGATCGAACAAGATCACTCCGCCCACCTGCGCTTGCTCTACCGCTTGCTGCAAGCTCTCTGAATCTTGGTAGACCGTGCCCCGAAACCCCACCATAAGCAATTGCCCCAGCTTCTGGGAGAGGCTCATTGCTGCGATCTGCGCATCGACAGATGTCATGCCCGATGCGGGGTTCAGGCTCGCGCCCAGCGCCATCACACTCGCCAGCATCAGCGTACACAGTGGTCGATTCCGGGGGCGCCGCATCCGGGAGTGCATCCGGGGGCATCTCAGTAGCGATCTCAGTACAAGCCTCAATGTAGACCTCCAGGGGCGATCAGCGCGAACTCATCAATCGGCACCTGAAACTCCGCACCCGCTTCACTGCGCATCACATAGTGGCCTCGCATACATCCGCTGCGGGTCACCAAGGCGCAGCTACTGGTGTAGTCAAAAGCCCCTCCTGGCTTAATGCGCGGTTGTTGTCCGATCACCCCTTTACCAGTGACTTCTTGCACTGAGCCTAATCCACTGCTGATGTGCCAATACCGAGACAGCAGCTGCACGGTGCTCGCTCCCATATTGTGGATGCGCACAT
>CAKZUS010000030.1 GCA_937921805.1 uncultured Granulosicoccaceae bacterium | reverse complement strand
CCCGCAAATCGGCGCCATTTTCTCGGGCGAGTAGTCGCGCACATTGGCGGCAATGGCCTCAAAATCGTGCGTGCGCTCAGCAATAAAGCGCGCGTCCGTCAGCCCTTCTTCGATGATGACGTGCAGCATCGCATTGAGCATCGCCACGTCCGTATCGGGGCGAAACTGGAGATAGTGCGCGGCATGGCGGGCGATTTCGGTTTGGCGGGGGTCCATCACCACCAGTTGGCGCCCAGATTTGATGGCGTTTTTGATAAACGTCGCCGCCACTGGGTGATTCACGGTCGGATTAGAGCCAATCACGACAATCACATCGGCCAAAGCAACGTCTTCGACCTGATTCGACACGGCTCCAGAGCCGATGCCTTCGAGCAGCGCCGAGACCGACGAGGCATGGCACAGGCGCGTGCAGTGATCGACGTTGTTGGTACCAAACCCGGTACGGATCAGCTTTTGGAACAAATACGCTTCTTCATTGGAGCCTTTGGCGGAGCCAAATCCTGCCAGTGCCTGGCCTTGGTGCGTATCGCGGATGTTTTTGAGGCCCTCAGCAGCATAGTGCATCGCCTCTTCCCAACTGGCCTCGCGGAACATCTTCAGGGGCTGCGCGGGATCAAAGTGCGCATTGATGCCTTTGGGAATATCGTCGCGGCGAATCAGCGGCGTGGTCAAGCGCTCTGGATTATGGATATAGTCAAAGCCGTAGCGCCCTTTGACGCACAAGCGGCTTTTATTGGCCGGACCGTCACGCCCCTCCACCGAGACAATGCGGTCATCTTTGACTTTATAGGTCAGCAGGCAACCGACGCCGCAGTACGGGCAAACAGAATCAACTTCGCGGTCGATCTCCAGCATTCCTACGTTGTTGGAAGGCATCAGCGCGCCCGTTGGGCAGGCTTGCACACATTCGCCGCAGCCCACGCAAGAGCTTTGCCCCATGGGGTCGTCAAGATCAAACACAATCGCTGAGTGCCCGCCTCGATAGGCGAGGCCGATAACGTCGTTGACCTGCTCTTCTCGACAGGCGCGCACGCAACGCGTGCACTGGATACAGGCGTCGAGGTTGACCGCGATGCCGGGATGGCTCAGATCCGCTGCGGGGTTGTGGCGCGGCGCAAAGCGGGGCGTGCCCACTTCGAGTTTTTCGCACCAATACCCGAGTTCTGAGTCAGGGCGATAGGCCTGCTCGCTGACATCGCTGGCCAGTAGTTCGAGCACAAGCTTTTGGCTGCGTCGCGCGCGTTCATTGTCGCTGTGGACCACCATATCGGGCGAGGGCGCGCGGCAGCATGAGGGCGCCAGGGTGCGCTCGCCGTCAATCTCGACCACACAAGCACGGCAGTTTCCATCGGCGCGTAAGCCATCTTTGTAGCACAGGTGCGGGATCTCAACGCCGTGGCGCTGTGCGGCCTGTAAAATCGTCTCGCCCGCTTGGGCACTGATGTTTTTCCCATCGAGAACAAAATCAACGCCAGGTACGGCTTGGGTTTGGACTGCCACTATTTGAACTCCTCTGGGAAGTATTGAATCGCACAACGCAAGGGGTTAGGAGCCGCTTGGCCTAGGCCGCAAATCGACGCGTCCACCATCACCGTCGCCAAGTCTTCGAGCAAGGCTTGATCCCAATGTTCCTGCTCCATCAAGGCGGCCGCTTTCTCGGTACCAACGCGACACGGCGTGCACTGCCCGCAGGACTCGTGCGCAAAAAACCGCATCGCATTGAGCGCCATGTCGCGCGCGCGGTCGTGTTGGCTAAATATCATCACCGCCGCCGAGCCAATAAAGCAGCCCAAAGGTTGCAGCGTATCGAAATCCAGGGCCACGTTATCGTGCTTCGCCGGCAAGATTCCCCCTGAGGCGCCCCCAGGAAAATAGCCGTATAGCTCATGCCCGTCTTGCATGCCGCCGCAATATTCATCGATGAGTTCGCGTACCGTGATACCCGCAGGAGCAAGGTGTACGCCCGGCTTGTTAACCCGGCCACTCACCGAGAAGCTACGCAGCCCCGTGCGCCCGTTGCGCCCAAAACTTGCGAACCAGTCACCGCCCTTGGCGATGATCTCGGGCACCCAGTGCAAGGTCTCGCAGTTGTGCTCCAAGGTCGGCTTGCCGAATAGCCCCACTTGCGCCACATAGGGTGGGCGCAGCCGAGGCATGCCGCGTTTGCCTTCAATGGACTCGATCATGGCCGACTCTTCGCCGCAGATATAGGCCCCCGCTCCGCGGCGCAGCTCAATGCGCGGCGCCTCAGGAAAGGCCGCGCGCAGCTCTTGCAGGCACTCTTGCAAGAGCGCGTTGATGTGCGGGTATTCGTCGCGCAGATACAGCCACACGCGCTCAATGCCCACTACCTGACAGGCGATCAGCACGCCTTCGAGCATCTGGTGCGGGCGCTGCTCTAGATAGTGCCGGTCTTTAAACGTCCCTGGCTCGCCTTCGTCGATATTGACGGCTAAATAACGCGGCGACGGCTGATCTCGCAAAATGCGCCACTTGCGCCCCGCAGGAAAGCCTGCACCACCTAAGCCGCGCAAGCCGGAGCTTTCCATCGTGGCAATGATTTGTTCGGCATCGCGCGTCCCAGCGAGCAGCTCGCGGTACACCTGGTAGCCTCCCGCTGCCACATACGCTTGCAGGCGCTGCGCATCGGGTAGCGCCGGGGCATGGCGGGCGTCGCTCGCCACGGCCGTCTCGACCGCCTCAGGCGTGGCATTGGCAATAGGGTTTTGCCCCACCACAGCAACCGGGGCCTGCTCACAGCGCCCTACGCAGGGGACCCTTTGGACTCGAACCTCCGCGCCCAATGAGGTGTGGAGCTGATCAATCAGCGCCTCGCTCCCCGCCAAGGCGCAGCTCATCGACTCACAGACGCGCACAGTCAGTGCCGGCGGCGCCGCATCGTCGCCTTTGACCACATCGAAATGATGATAGAAAGTCGCGACTTCGTACACCTCGGCAGGGCTCAGTCGCATCTCGTGCGCTAAAGCGACCAGATGACTGTCTTGCAGGCAGGCGTAATGATCTTGCAATTGATGCAAGTGTTCAATCAAATATTCACGCTCTCGACTGGCGTCGCCCAACAAGCGGCGCACGTCCAACAAGGCATTGAGATCGACATTGCGACCACGGGCGCGGCCACGCTTGCGGCGCTTCGTACCAGGCTCCGCTGCAGCGGTAGAGGGGATCATGAGAGAGGCAGACCTAATGCTCAGAGAATGAGGCCTATAGTAGTCGCATCGCTATTATCTTGTGTACTGACAGCGACCTTGATTTGAGTATTATCCGACTTTCGTTGTCTCCATACTTGTGCGGTCAAAATGATGTCCTTGGCGCAAGCACAGGCCCAGCCATTTGAACAAATACCGATTGACGCGCCAACTCTCTTGCAAATCTCGCTGACGTCGTGGTTCGTGGCGCAAACCATGCACCAGACCACTAGCCACTTCTGCCAAACGCGCATCGTGATAAACCGTGACCGTGAAGTCGGGAAGCTGCAGCACTTCGTTAGCCCCAGCGATGCGATAGCTCAAATGCATCGTCGTGGTAAAGCGCGAGCGGTTCCCCACACTCCAATAAAGATCTCTACATCCAGGAACATACGACAGCATGACCGTACTTTGCGGTGCCACAAAGTGGCGCCCACACAACAGATGCAATAGCCGATAATTATGCTCATACAGCTCCAGCAAATACGACAAGCGTGCTTCGAGCGGACGACGGCGCTTGTACAGCGTGTGCGGGCTAGTATCATTAAACACTTCTGCTCCATTTATGTTGGTGTCCGTGAGACCTTCAGATTATGTACTACCACTGGTGCGAATTCGCCAGCACCATCATCAAGAAGTGGGGGCCGAAGGGGGCTTAAGTGCCGCCTTGTACCGAGATCTCACCCCGCTAGATGTCCAAGTCCCCAATGGCTTTGTGGTGACCTGCTCTGCCATGGGAGATTTTTTTCAGCACAACGGCTTGTTCGAAACAATTCAGAGTGCGATGGAAGGACTCGATCCCTGCGAGCTGCAACGCTTGTTCTATATTGGCGGGCAGGTCCGTGCAAGCATTATGCACGCGCAAATCCCCGAGGGGCTTGCACAAGCCATCGCAGAAGCGCTGCAAGACCTCTATGCCGATACTGATGCCGTGTCGCAAGGCGTGTGGATGCGCCCATCGGTACTCAATGTGCCTGGCGTCTCGTCGCGCGTCACCGGCGCCGACGGGCATCATCTCAATGTCGTCGGCCTGGAGAGCATCCTGGCCACGCTCAAGCTCGTAGTTGCGACGCTCTACACCGACCGGGCGCTGGTTTATCGCTTGCAACACGGTCTGTCACTGGCACCCAATGCCTGCGCGATTATCGTACAGCGCATGGTGCGCTCAGACCTCGCTGTCTCAGGCACGCTGCTCACGGCTGACCCCGATTCGGGTTGGGACAATGTGTTTGTGATCGACGCCAACTACGGGCTGCGCGAGCCTGTCGAGCGCGGCATTGTCGAACCAGACGAGTATTTGCTCTTCAAGCCCACTTTACGTGATGGTAAGCACGCCATTTTGCAAAAAACTCTGGGCAGTAAGGCCCTAAAAATGGTGTATGGGAACGATCGCCTCAGCGGAGTCAAGGTGCGCAATGTGCGCGTCCAAGCTCCCGAGCGCGAGCAGTTTTGCCTCGATGATGCGCGCTTGCTGCAGTTGGGGCGCGAAGCCTTATTGGTCGAACAGCTCGTGCGCGAACGGGCCAGCATGCCGCTGCCGCTGTCGATTGATTTTGCTATTGACGGCAATACAGACCAGCTTTTCCTCACCGGTGTTGCACCGCTTACGACACTTGCTTCGCGTCCCCAGCTCTCGCACGCCGAAGCCCCCGCTAACCCGAGCCTTGAAATTTGCCGTGGACGCGGTATTGGCCATGGCAACGCCCAAGGGCGTGTGCGTTTTGTGCCCGATGTCGCGGACCTAGAAGACTTGCAGCAGGGAGAGATCCTGCTCACCCACAGCTTTGAGCCAGACTGGGCCGAGGCGCTGCGCTGCGCGGCAGCAATCTTGGTCGAAAATGGCGGCGAAACCAGCCGAGGCGCCCGGCTCGCGCGTGATGCACGCATACCGATGGCCATCTTTCGCGAACCGATTACAGAGCTACTGCAAGACGGCGAGATGGTGTCCGTGTCTTGCGGCGGAGACGGGGTCGCGCGCGTCTGGCGTGGCGCGACGCGCGTCGTGCCTTTTCGCTGGGACGCCGCCGAGGCAGCTCCCTCGCACAACCCCTTTATGCTGAGCCTACACCGTCCTCCTCTCGCTCTGGCCGCGAGCGCCCTGCCCTCCGGTGGCGTCGGTCTGGTGAATCTCGAAGACATCATTCGCTACTCGGTACGCATTCACCCCGGCGTTACGCAGCGCCCCGATCTGCTCCCCGATGAGCTGCTGCAGCGGGTGCGCGGCGATGCCGCGGGCTATGAGACTCTGGCCGAGTATTTTGTCTCCAAACTCGCCGAGGGTATGGCG
>CAKZUS010000029.1 GCA_937921805.1 uncultured Granulosicoccaceae bacterium | reverse complement strand
CAGCTGGAATACCCCGCTGATGGCGGGCATTGTGGATTCTGGGGAAACCACGGCAGCTTCCGTGGCTATTGGCTAGAGAGCCGCGTGTTGGCACTGCTGGGGGCCATTAGCCCTCCGGAAGCGCCTCTGAGCCAAAGCTTGGAAGCGGTGGGGCCGGCACCTCACCAGGGCTTTGACGAGGGCGCACAGTCTGCGACGCAGAGAGCGTAGCAGCGCCGCCTCTCGCCGATGTAGCAGGGGCCAATGGCGCGATCGCCGCCTCACCAGCCGTATTGGACGCAGCATTCGGCAGTGCTGACGGCACGAACTCTTCAGTTGGCGCGTCGTAGTCTTCGTAGAGAATCACCTCGACCCGCCGGTTTTGCGCCCTTCCCAACACGGTCTCATTATCTGCCACCGGCTGGGAGTCACCATAGGCTCGCACCTCAGCATCAGCAGATGCCATGCGCCCACGGGTCGTCATAAACCGCACCACACTGGCCGCTCTGGCCGCCGATAACTCCCAGTTAGAAGGGTACGAGGCGGAGCGTATAGGGCGATTGTCCGAGTGCCCTCCTACTATAGTTTTCTGCGCCATCTGGTTCGCCACTGACGACAGCTTGAGCAACACAGGCAAGAACTCGGGGCGAATCGACGAAGCACCGCTGCCGAAAATGCCGTTCTCTCGAATGCTCACCACGACTTGCCCGTCGAGCACCTCGACCTGCAATTTGCCAGCATTGATCTCTTTATCCAATAGCTCGCGAACGCGGCGTAGCTTGGCTTGCGCCAGCGCCATGCGCTCTTCTTCCGTTAGCCCGCCGCTTTGTGCCATGCTGGGCTTCGCGCTCTCCTCGCCTTCGGCGCTGGCGCCCTTATTGGCATTGGCGGCATCGGTCTCACTCGCGACCGTATTGGGAAGCTGGCCCTCTTCCTTGCCCATGCCCTTGCCACGATCCTCCGACGAGCCTTTGCCGCGATCAGCCGCCTTGGCCTTATTGTTCTTCTCTCGTGTGTCGGAGAAGTCCAAATTATTTTTCATCTCATTGGTGGTCATTTGCCGCATTTGCGGCACCGCCGTCGGCTGCGGCTTACCCGGGCTGTAGTTCTGCGCGACGATGCTGGTGCCTTTGGGGATTTGTTTGGCGTTGATTTCGCGCTGCACACCAAAGGCGCTTTTCATCGACCCCGCGACCCGCTTGTACTTTTGCACGTCCATCTCAGAGAATGACAGCAGCAGTACGAAGAAGCACATTAATAGTGACATCAAATCCGCGAAGGTCGCCAGCCATGCGGCGCCCGCTTCGCATTTGGGGCAATCATTTTCCTCGTCTGCAGCCGCCATGCTCTAGTCCTCGCGCTTCTTCTCAGCCAAGAAGGTTTTGAGTAACTGCTCCAAAATGCGCGGGTTCACGCCCTCTTGAATGCCTGCAATTGCCTCAAGAATTAGTGCCTTATTGAGCTTTTCCTCATCCGCGCGCAGCGTGAGCTTGTCCGCCACCGGCATCGCAAACACGTTCGCGACGACCGCGCCATAGAGCGTGGTCAACAGTGCCACCGCCATTGCAGGACCGATAGACTTGGGATCTTCCATATTCGAAAGCATCTGTACCAGTCCGACGAGCGTGCCGATCATGCCCATCGCCGGTGCCGCATCGCCCATGGCCTTAAACATCGCCACCCCTTGCGTATGCCGCTCAATGGCGAGGTTCATATCCTTGGCTAGCATGCGGCCAACAACCTCTGGGCCGTGACCATCAATACACAAAGAAATGCCTTTCTTCAGAAACGGATGCACAATCTCCCGTCCCTCTAGCGCCAGCACTCCCTCTTTACGAGCGATGTTCGCCAGCTCTACCGACTCCTCGATCACCGTCTCAGACGGGATGCTAGCAAAGGAGAAGGCCTTACCCGCAATACCACCAATTCCGAAGAACTGGCCCATCGGGTATCGAAACATGACCACAAACAAAGTGCCGCCGACCACGATGACCAGAGACGGAATGTTGACAAATATACCGACTGGTCCACCCATCGCAATCGCTGCGAAGATAAGACCAAACGCCCCTAAAAAACCTATTATCGAAGCGAGATCCACTGAAGCCCCCCTCAAGTCCGATCGCTACTCTGGTGAACGTCACCAGTCCTTAAGGCAGCCATCGGCCTACAGATTCAGGCCTTAAGGCCCAAGCGTCGAGAGAGGCTCGCAATGCCACCAGACCGACAAATTGCTACACTCTCCCCTGAAGAAGCCCCTGTAGCTCAGCCGGATAGAGCATTTGCCTCCTAAGCGAAAGGTCAGACGTTCGAATCGTCTCAGGGGCGCCATCTTCCGCCCCCTGCAATACAGCGTTATTTAGCGCCTAGCGCGCCGCGCTACGCAAAGCCGTTCGGGTTCTGGGATTGCCAGCGCCACGTGTCGCGCATCATGTCCTGCAAGCTGTGCTCCGCGCGCCATCCCAGTGCCGTCGCTGCATGCGAGGCATCGGCATAACAGCTCGCGATGTCTCCGGGGCGGCGCTCCACCATCTCAAAAGGCACGGCGCGCCCGCTCGCCTCTTCAAACGCCCGGATCATCTCCATCACCGAATACCCGTGCCCGGTACCCAGATTAAACGCATCACAGCCGGTATGCGTCTGCAAATAATCCAAAGCCGCCAAGTGCCCACTCGCCAGATCCACCACATGCAAGTAGTCCCGCACCCCCGTACCATCCGGCGTCGCGTAGTCATCACCAAAGACGCGTAAACAGGCCAGACGCCCGACGGCAACTTGTGCAATATACGGCAGCAGATTGTTCGGCACTCCATTGGGATCCTCACCAATACGCCCCGAAGCATGCGCACCCACGGGATTAAAATAGCGCAGTAAGGCAATGCGCCACGCCTGCCCAGAGGCATCCCCCGACTCTCCACTGAGCGCACAGTCGCGCAGCATCTGCTCTATCACAAGCTTGCTCTGGCCATAGGGGTTCGTCGTGCGCAGCGGCGCCGACTCAGCAATAGGCACCGCATCCGGATCGCCATATACCGTCGCCGAAGACGAAAACACCAACTGCCGCACCCCCGCC
>CAKZUS010000028.1 GCA_937921805.1 uncultured Granulosicoccaceae bacterium | reverse complement strand
GCCGCGTTTGGGCCTATCTGCGCGCAGGCGGTGCGGTCAATGCGCGCCATCTTCTCGCTTGGCTAGACGGCGACGATGCGCCCGCGCCGCAAGTGCTTCCCAAAGTGGTGTTGTACCACCCCCGCTTCGAGCAGGCAGATTTGGGGCAGTGGCAGCGTGAGTGGACACCCTCAGCGCCGGTGGTCGCGGTGTTGTTTTATCGCGCGCACCTTCTGGCCGGCAATACCGCGCCATTTGTTGCGCTATGCGAGGCGCTGCAAGCCAGCGGCTTGAACCCTTTGCCGGTGGCGCTGGCATCGCTCAAAGATGCCGCCTGTATGGCGACCTTGCAGCAATTGCTCAGCGATACCGGCTGCAGCTTGATTCTCAATACCACGGCCTTTGCGATCAGCCAAGCGGGCAGCACTGCCGCGCCGATTTTTGGGGTGCGTCCGGTGCTGCAGGTGCTGCTGGGCAGCACACAGCGCCAAGCGTGGTGGGAATCGAGCGTCGGGCTGACGCCGCGCGATTTGGCGATGCACATCGCGCTACCCGAAGTCGATGGGCGCATTATTACCCGCCCGGTGAGCTTCAAGGGACTGGCTCGGCGCTGCGAGTTGACGGAAGTGGATGTGGTGCACTACGAAGCCGATGGCGAGCGCTGTCAATGGGTAGCGGAGCTGGCCCGGCGCTGGTGTGCCTTGCAGCGCCCCAATACTGATAAGCGCATTGCTGTGATACTGGCCAATTACCCCACCCGTGAAGGGCGCTTGGGCAACGGCGTGGGGCTGGATACGCCTGCTTCGGCCATCGTATTGCTACAAGCGATGCAAGACGCGGGTTACCCCGTTGAGGGCATCCCTGAGGATGGCGATGCCCTGATGCAGCGCCTGCAACTGGGGGTGACCAACGACCCCGTCGCGCGTGCGCTGCGCCCGGCCGAGTACTGCGTGGCGCTCAGCCAATACCAGCAGTGGTATGTACAGCACCTGCCGCTGGCGCTACGCGAGCAAGTCGAAGCGCGCTGGGGGCTGCCCGAGGCCGAGCCTAGCCTGCGCCAAGAGGGCATTCCTTTGGCCTTACTCGCGCTGGGCGACACGCTCGTTGGCATACAGCCCGCGCGCGGCTATCACCTGGATCATGCCGCGACCTATCACGATCCCGATCTGGTGCCGCCGCATAGCTATATTGCGTTTTATCTCTGGTTGCGCGAGCAGGCCGATGCGGTGATTCACCTCGGCAAACACGGCAACCTAGAGTGGCTGCCAGGCAAAGGAGTGGCCTTGTCGCCGCACTGTTGGCCCGATGCGCTGCTAGGACCCATGCCGCACTTATATCCCTTTATCGTCAATGACCCTGGCGAAGGCAGCCAAGCTAAGCGCCGCGCGCAGGCGGTAATTATTGATCACCTGATTCCGCCGCTGACCCGGGCCGAGAGCTATGGGCCGATGGCCGAATTAGAACGTCTGGTAGACGAATACTATATTGCGGCGCAGCTCGACCCGCGCCGGGCCACATTACTGCGCCAAGAAATATTGGCCTTGGCGCGCGAGGAGCATTTCTCAGAGGAAGTCTCTGGCGATGATGATGCCCTCATTGGCGGGATTGATAACTATTTGTGTGAGCTGAAAGAGCGCCAAATTCGCGATGGTTTGCATATCTTTGGGCGCGCACCAGTGGGCAGCCAGAGCCGCGATACCCTCGTGGCTTTGCTGCGCCATGCACGCGGGGCAGAACCCTCTATCCTGGTCGCGCTGGCAGAGGACTTAGGGCTGGATTGCGACCCGTTTGATAACAGCGCCACCGCATGGGACGGGCCACGGCCAGAGATCTTGGCGCAGCTCGACGCCGGGCCGTGGCGCCACGCGGGCGATACCCGCGAGCGGCTAGAACTATTGGCCGCGCACTGCATCGAGCACGCCGCGGCGGTCGGTCCGGCCAGTCAACGCGCGCTCGATAGTGCCTCGCAGCTGCGAGATCTGCTGGATCAATGCGCGCACGACGAAATTCACCACACTCTCGAAGGCCTGAGCGGGCGCTTTGTGCCGCCGGGTCCTAGCGGGGCGCCCTCGCGTGGGCGTTTGGATGTGTTGCCGACGGGGCGCAACTTTTATTCGGTCGATGTGCGCGCGCTGCCGACACAAAGCGCGTGGCATTTGGGCTGGAAATCGGCGATGGCTCTGGTCGAGCGCCACGTACAAGAACAAGGCGATTTTCCCCAGCAAATCGGTCTTTCCGTGTGGGGGACCGCGACCATGCGTACCGGTGGCGACGATATTGCCCAGGCTTTTGCCCTGCTGGGCGTGCGCCCGGTGTGGGACGCCGCCTCGTATCGCGTTGTTGATTTTGAAGTCCTGCCGGTGGGTATTCTCGATCGCCCCCGCATTGATGTCACCCTGCGCGTGTCGGGCTTCTTTCGCGATGCCTTTACTAATTTGATTCGCTTGTTCGACGCGGCGGTGCAAAAAGTCGCGGCGCTGGATGAGCCAGAAGCCGATAACCCCATTGCCGCACGGGTGCGGCGCGAGGCCGAGGCACTGCAGGCGCAAGGTCTGGCGCCAGATACCGCCCGACAGCGGGCTGGTTATCGTGTCTTTGGCAGCAAGCCCGGTAGCTATGGCGCGGGGCTACAAGGCTTGATCGATGAGGGCTGTTGGGACACGCGCGAAGACTTGGCTGAGGCATATCTGAACTGGGGCGGCTATGCCTATGGCAGCGATGCGCGCGGACAGGCGCTTGATGGCGAAGCCGCGCATCAAGACTTCAAACACCGCCTCGCCCAGATCGACACCGTTGTGCACAACCAAGACAACCGCGAGCATGACCTTCTTGACTCTGATGACTACTACCAGTTTCAGGGCGGCATGGCGGCGGCCGTCGCGAGCTATTCCGGCAAAGAAGCCCAGGTTTATCACCTCGATCACAGCAATATTGACGCTCCTCGCGTGCATACGCTCAAAGAGGAAATCAACCGCGTGGTGCGCGCCCGCGTGCTCAACCCGAAGTGGATTGCTGGAGTGCAGCGCCACGGCTACAAAGGCGCCTTTGAGATGGCTGCCACGGTGGATTATCTATTTGCCTTCGATGCTACGGCTCAAGTCGTCGATGACTATCAATATGAAGCGGTTACCCGTTGCTATCTCGAAGATGAGCACAACCGCGAGTTTATGCGCGAACACAACCCCGCGGCACTCAAAGAGACCGCAGAGCGGCTACTCGAAGCCATCGATAGAGGTCTGTGGGAGGCACCTAGCGAAGCGCAGCACGCAATGCTGGCGGATATGGTGGCGCAGATGGATGAGGTGTGGGAGCAGTCGATGTAGAGGCCAGTTGGCCTATAGACGAAATAAGCACAAGTGAAGATTGCATAACAAAGCCAGCAATGTTGTGCAGTGCAGCCACTTCCTACGGCAAGAGACCAGTAGAATGGGATTTTGACTGCAAGAGGCGCCGGTGTGAAATTTGCCCATAGCCCAGGGACAGAACGAGATTGGCGTGTGGATATGCCAGAGCTTTGCGATCTGGATCGCCCGCTGTGGGTGTTTGGGTACGGCTCCTTGATCTGGAATCCAGGCTTTACGCCGAGTGAGCGCAGAGTCGTGACGCTTAGCGGATATCGCCGTGCGCTGTGCGTGTGGGCGGTTCACTACCGAGGCAACGAAACCTATCCCGGCTTGGTTTTTGGCCTAGACCCAGGGCAGTGGTCTTGCCAAGGGCAGGTGTTGCGCGTTGCGCAGGCCGACCGTGAAGCGGTGCTGGGCTATTTGTGGGACAGGGAGATGATCGGGGGCGTGTATCGCCCTGCATTGTTGCCGTGTCACGGCCCTGATGGTGAGGTGCTGGCCTTAACGTTTGTGTGCAATACCGAGCATGAGCGCTATGCCGGCGCATTGAGCGAGAACCGGATTACTGAAGTGGTGGCGACGGCGCAAGGGCGTTGCGGCTCAAATAGAGAGTATGTGGACTCCACGTGGCAATCGCTGGCGGACTTGAGGGTGAGTGACCCCGAACTCGATGCGATTGTGATGCGACTGAGGCAAAGAGTGTGAGTGCAGATTTTCAGCGGCTTGAACGTCGTCTATTGCGCTATATGGGCAAGGCGATAGGGGATTATTCGATGATCGAAGAAGGTGATCGAATCTTGGTGTGTATGAGCGGGGGCAAGGACTCGTATACGATGCTGCGCTTGCTGCAAGCCATGCAGGCCAAAGCTCCAGTGCGGTTTGATCTGATCGCGATGAATTTGGACCAAAAGCAACCCGGTTTTCCGGAGCAGGTTCTGCCCGAGTATTTTGATGCGCTGGGCGTGCCCTATGAGTTTCGCAAGCCCGAGGATCTCCCACCGAATGTACCCACTGGATATTGTCCACCGCCCGACT
>CAKZUS010000027.1 GCA_937921805.1 uncultured Granulosicoccaceae bacterium | reverse complement strand
GGCTAAAGCCCGATCTCGCTACCATCGAGGCGCAGATTCGTCCACACAGCCATTTCATTGCCTGCCGGATCAATAAAATGAAAGCGCCGTCCGCCAGGAAACTCGAACGGCGCTTGGCTAATGCGGCCTCCCGCCTGCTCTACGCTGGCCACACTCGCCTCCAAATCCGCAGCAAAGAGCACGACTAAGGCCGCGCCTTGGCTGGCTACAGAGGCCTGGGAAGAGGCAAAGAACCCCCCGTCTAGGCCTGCAGTCTGCGCAGAAAAAGAAGCGTACTCGGGGCCAAAGTCCGTAAACTCCCAACCAAATGCTGCCGCATAGAACTGCTTGACGGCGCCCAGATCGCGAGCAGGTAATTCGATATAGTTAATTTTCATGGTCATTCCAGTTAGGCCTTCTTTTTAGTCTTCTTTTGGTTCTTCTTTATCGTTTTCTTGGCTCTGCATCAAGGGGCCTGCGACAGCGCGTAAGTTACGCGTAGACAGGAACGGCTGACGCGTCGACTGCGTGGTTTCACGCCAGACGATTAACATGCCGGATAAGACAATGATCATGCAACCGATGATCACCATCTGATCGGGAGGCTCATTAAAGAAGACGGCGCCGATCAAGATCGCCCACAGCATCTGTACATACTGACAGGGGGCCACATACTGCGCTGGCGCCAACCGATACCCCGCCAGCAGCAATACCTGCGCAGCTAAAGCCATCGCCCCGAGCAAAAACATCAACAGCAAGTGACTCAGCTCTGGCGGCTGATACACCCACAGCAAGGCCACACCATTGACCGCGAGCGCCATCAGCATGGGGATCACGGTCATCGACGCCACAGATTCACGGGCGGCGACTTTACGCGAGATCACGCTGCTGATGGCAATACACAAGGCCGCCGCAATGCCCGCTGCGTGCCCCAGGTTGACCGTGCTTACCCCTGGGCGCAGTACCACTAACACCCCGCACAAGCCCAAGGCAATCGCAAACCAGCGAAAGAGATAAATTTTCTCGCCCAGAAAAAACACCGCCAGCAAGGCGATGAGCATGGGGGCGGTAAACAACATTGCATAGACTTCCGGCATGCTTAAGAGCGTAAATGCCGAGAAGGCAAAAATCCCAGCCGCTGTCGTCGTGACGGCCCGCAGCAGTACCCAGCGCGGTTGCCTGGGAGACATCGCGATTTTGCGCTTATTGAGTACCAATACCAAAGAGAACGGCATATAGCTAAACAACACCGCAAAAAAGATAATCTGAAAGACCGAATAGTCACCGAGGACTTTGAGAATTGCGTCGTGAGCCGAGTAAATGGTGAATGCCAATAGCGCCATCAAGACGCCGCGTGTCGTGGCGCTCATAGTAGGGTCCTCAAGATAATAATCAGGTTCAACACCGACGCGGCGTGATCAGTCGTTGCCGTGTCGGTTTCAGTGCGCCAAGCGCGGGAAATACGCTCTAGTGTAGCAGTCTGATACACGCGATTGAGGCTTCTATGCACTTTGAACTCAGCCACGAGCAGCGCATGCTGATCGACACTGCCAGGCAATTCGTGGAGCAAGAGCTCTACCCGCACGAGGCCGAGGTTGAGCGCACCGGACAACTCACGCCTGACCTGATTCAGCGCATTCAGCAACGCGCCATAGAAACAGGCTTGTTTGCCGCCAACATGCCCGAAGCTCTGGGCGGCGGCGGACTGAGTGCCTTCGACATGACGCTCCTAGACCGCGAGCTAGGGCGGGCCAATTTTGCGCTGCAATACCTCGTATCGCGACCGAGTAATATTCTCCAGGCCTGTGTCGGCGAGCAGCGCGAGCGCTATCTGCTGCCCTGCATCCGTGGCGAGAAGACCGACTGCCTCGCGATGACCGAGCCTGATGCGGGTTCAGACTTGCGCGGTATGCGCGCCAACGCCAAGCGCGATGGTGACAGTTATATTCTCAATGGTACCAAGCACTTTATTAGTCATGCCGATTTGGCCGACTTTGCCATTGTGTTTGTCTCCACTGGCACCCTGCCCCCAAAGCGCGACGGCGAGCCGCCACGGCAAGCGATTAGTGCTTTTATCGTAGACAAGGGCACCCCAGGTTTTAGCGTCAAACCGGGCTACGAGTCGGTCTCGCATCGCGGCTATCACAACTGCGTGCTGCAATTCGACGACTGCCGCATTCCGGCCAGTCAAATGCTGGGCGAAGAAGGCCAAGGTTTTGCGGTCGCCAATGACTGGCTCGGCCCCACTCGCCTACAAGTGGCTGCGTGCTGTCTTGGGCGTGCCCAGCGCGCGTTTGCGCTCGCCGTCGATTGGGCCGCTCAGCGCAAGCAGTTTGGTCAGGTGATTGGGCGCTTCCAAGGCGTTGGCTTCAAGCTCGCCGATATGCGCACGCGTCTGGAGGCCGCTGAGCTGCTGACACTGCAAGCGGCCTGGAAGACCGACCACGGCAGCGCTACCGACAGCGACTACGCCATGGCCAAGGTCTATACCACCGAGATGCTGGCCTTTGTCGCCGACGAGGCGATTCAGATTCACGGCGGCATGGGCCTGATGAACGACTTGCCCCTAGAGCGCATCTGGCGCGACGCGCGGGTCGAGCGCATCTGGGAAGGCACTAGTGAGATCCAGCGCCATATCATCAGCCGCGACCTGCTGCGCGCCCATGGCTAGCCCCGCTACGACGCACAACCTCGCACGCCTGCTGCGCCCGCAGTCCATCGCCGTATTCGGCGGTAGCTGGGCCGAAGCAGTAATACAGCGCTGTCTGGACATGGGCTTTGTGGGGGAAATTTGGCCGGTGCATCCTCGCCGCGCTGCCGCTGGAGACACCCTCGCGGGACTCGCCTGCTACGCCAGTATTGCCGAACTGCCACGCGCGCCCGATGCCAGTTTTATCGGTGTTAATCGCGATGCGACAGAAACAGTGATTCGTGAGCTGGCAGCCCGTGGCGCGGGCGGCGCGACCTGCTTTGCTTCGGGTTTTGCCGAGACCGACGACATCGACCGCCAGCAGCGCCTGATTGACGCCGCTGGCGACATGGCTGTTCTCGGTCCGAACTGCTATGGGCTGATTAACTACCTCGACGGCGCGCTACTGTGGCCGGACCTACACGGCGGCCAGCGGGTCGAGCGTGGCGTGGCGATCATTGCGCAGTCTTCCAACGTCGCGCTTAATCTCAGCATGCAGCGCCGTGGCCTGCCGATTAGCCACATCATCTGCCTGGGTAACCAAGCCCATATTGGTCATGCCGAACTGATAGAGGTGCTGTCGCAAGACCCGCGCGTGAGTGCGATTGCCCTGCATATTGAGGGCCTGCGCGAGGTGAGCGGTTTTGCCGAAGCCGTGCGAGTCGCGAGCGCCCACAATACCCCGATTGTCGCGCTCAAGATTGGCGAATCAGAGCGCGCCGCACAAGTCGCACAGACGCACACCGCCTCGCTGGCGGGGTCAGACCGCGTATTCGATGCCTTGCTCACCTCCCTCGGCATTGCGCGCGTGCGCAGCGTCGAGACCTTGCTCGAAACGGCAAAACTGCTGCATCATTACGGCCCCTTGCCCGACGCCAGCGTCATGACCCTCTCCTGCTCTGGCGGCGAGGCTGGACTCGCGGCCGATGCCGCCCAGCGCGCCGGAATCAATCTGCCTCCGCTCAGCGCTGATCACCACCAGCGCATCCGCCGCACCACTCATCCCCTGGTCAGCGTCGGCAACCCTTTTGATTACCATACTTTCGACTGGGGCGACACTGAGCGCCTACAGGCCACGTTTGCGCAGGCTGTCGAGGGTCCGCAGGCGCTGTCGCTACTGATTCTCGATCATCCCAGCGTCTCCGGGGGCGAGAGCTGGACTCTTGCCGCTGACGCGTTTGGCGCTGCCTGCCGGGCGCAGGGGCGGCGCGGTGGTATTGTGTCCAGCCTGCCCGAGTGCATGCCCCCCGCATTAGCGAGCCACTACGCCGAGCAGGGCTTAGTGCCTCTGATCGGCATCGACCATGCGATGCAGGCTATTCTCTCCACTGCCAGCGCCACAGGTCGCACGGCGCCCTGGGAAGGCCGCAGCACACTCTGGACGAGCCACAAAGACCCCAATGACACCCTCACCCTCAGTGAACACGCCTCCAAGTCCGCACTAGCGCAATATGGGTTGACGGTGCCGCAAAGTCGTCTCGTGCACGGTGCAGACGCCCTACACGCAGCGCTGAGTGAGCTGGCCCCCGCCGCCGTCAAGGCACACGGCGCGCAATTGCTGCACAAGACCGAACTCGACGCCGTGCGCCTGCACCAACACGCCGAGCACAGCGCGCACTGCTGGCAGTGCCTCAGCGGGCACTCTGGCGAGCTGCTGGTCGAGCGCATGGCAGAGGTCGGCGAGGAGCTGTGCGAGCTGATCACTGGCGTCGCCAGCGACCCCGTGCTGGGGCAATATCTTTTAATCGGCGCTGGCGGCGTGCGCGCGGAGCTCGACTCCGACACGGTCGTGCTGATGCTCCCCGCCAGCGACGCCGAGATCGTTAGTGCCATAGAGCGCCTGCGTATCGCACCGCTGCTACACGGTTTTCGGGGGCGGCCTAGCGCGCCAATGGGCGCACTCATTAATGCCATTCGGTCGCTGCAAGACTACGCCCTAGCGCATCAGGTTTACGATATAGACATTAATCCACTGATCGTAGGGAGCGAGGCTGTTATCGCTGCCGACGCGGTCATCCGCATTATCAAGGACTCAGCATGAGCAACGACCTCTCTCCCCTGCGCATCGAGACGCGCGGACATATATTGTGCGTAACGCTAGACCGGCCCAAGGCCAACGCCGTAGACCTGGCTACGAGCCGAAAAATGGGCGAAGTATTCCAAAACTTTCGCGATGACCCGACTCTGCGCGTGGCGATTCTCACCGCTGCCGGTGAGAAATTCTTCTGCCCGGGCTGGGATCTCAAAGCCGCTGCCGATGGCGACGCAGTAGATGGCGATTATGGCGTTGGCGGCTTTGGCGGCCTGCAAGAGCTGCGCGATCTCAACAAACCCGTTATCGTCGCCGTCAACGGCATATGCTGCGGCGGCGGCCTAGAGATCGCCCTCTCTGGCGACATTATTCTCGCAGCCGAGCACGCCAGCTTTGCCCTGCCCGAGATCCGCTCTGGCACCGTGGCCGATGCCGCCAGCATCAAACTCCCCAAACGCATCCCCTATCACATCGCAATGGAAATGCTGCTCACCGGGCGCTGGCTCGACGCCGCAGAAGCGGCACGCTGGGGATTGATTAACCACGTCCACCCCGCCGACACCCTGATGGACAAAGCCTGGGAAATGGCCGAACTGCTCGCCAGTGGCCCTCCGCTGGTCATGGCCGCGATCAAAGAAGTCGTGCGCGATGCCGAAGGCTCTCGCTTCCAAGACAGCATGAACCGCGTCACGCAGCGCCAACTGCCCAGCGTCGATACTCTCTACGGCTCAGAGGACATGATGGAAGGCTTTCGGGCATTTAGCGAGAAGCGCGATCCGGAGTGGAAAGGGC
>CAKZUS010000026.1 GCA_937921805.1 uncultured Granulosicoccaceae bacterium | reverse complement strand
ACGCAAATCAAAGTGTAGGATGTTCTCTCTGAGCGACACCACAAACTCCGGGCGCTCTGGGCGCGGCCCAACCCAGCTCATGTCTCCACGCAAGATATTCCATAACTGCGGCAGCTCGTCTAAGCGAGTCGGGCGCAAAATACGTCCGATGCGGGTAATGCGGGTATCTCCGACCGAGGCCCAGATGGCGCTGTGGCTCTCTGCGTCGGGGCGCATGCTGCGAAACTTAATCAGATCAAATTCTCTCCCCGCCAGCCCCACCCGTCGCTGACGGTACAGCACCGGGGCGCCAGGGTTTTCGCAGCGTACAGCCAGTGCCAGCAGCACCGCCAACGGCAAGCTCAGAGGTAATGTGAGCAGCAACAGCACTAGGTCAAAACCGCGCTTTAGTCGGCGCTGCAACGAGCTACCGTATAAGCCGTGGGCGTGCGTAAACCAGTCTCTATCGAGTGCTTCAAGGGGCAGATGATTGATCTCCCTTTCAAAAAAACTCGCCAAATTAATCACATGGATGCCCACGCCATGCAGGGCTGACATCACCGCCGCATCACAAGAGCCAGCGAGAACAATCTCATCAATATGGTCGTTTTTGATACTCGCCTGCAGCTGCGCGCTAGACAGCGATTCAACCTTTGGGTCAATCAGGGCGACGATATGGCAACTGCGCTGATCACTGCGACGGCGCAGACGGCGCTTAACCAGCTCCAAACGCGGGCGTGAACCAATCACCATAATCCGCTTGCGCCCCAAACCTCGCAAGCGTCGAATTAGTAGCGGTTGAATAAACAGCAGCAACAACGCACTCATACTCAGTGCCACCAGCACCACACTGGAATCAATGCGCATCGTCGGGAAAGGCATGTACAGCAGCCATAGCAAGACATTGCCCAAGGCGATAGCGAGACAGATTCGAATCACCGATCCCATTTCACGTTCGCGATAATTCACGCGGAACAATCCCAGCGCATACATTGACAGTAAGTGCACACCAACGAATAACACGGCACTGGTAACAGGGTAGGGAGATTTCACCCACTGCGGCGCGGAGTTCTCGAGCTGAAGGCTGAGATACAGTGCTCCGAAGAGCACGCTTGCGCTGACCAATGGCAGAGTAAGCCAGGCCGCACGCAAGCAGTTGATGGCGCTTTGAACGCCCAGACTGCTGATTTTCATCGTAGTTGTAATCGTTGCTGTGGGAGTAGTTGTTGTTAGCTTTTATATTTTCAGCATGCGCAAAGTATTACTTTGCATGCGCTCGGAGTGTACCGCACATATCTTGTTTCACTAAAGAAACAGTTCTCAGTTTATTACTCTCAGAACCGTCCGATATACGCCCGACGCCTCTATGATTTTGCCTCGACGCTGACGTTTAGCTTAACCTTGCCCACTATGAATGATCAACGAAGCAATCACCTGCGTCAATTGCGCGCTTTTTGTGCTGCAGCGGCCTGCGGCAGCATCTCTAAAGCCGCTGAACAGCTGTCGATTAGCCAGCCTTCGGTCTCGCTGCATATTCAGAACTTAGAGAAACGCTTTAATACGACGCTCTTTGAGCGCCGCGGCCCCAAAATCCAGCTCACTCCCGCCGGGGCGGTATTGGAAAAGCTCAGCGCGCCGCTGGTCGAGGCGATAGACAAGCTGCCAGCCAGCTTTAGCGCCACCTTGGGCGAGGTCACCCAAGGCCAGCTCAATATAGCCTCGGGTCAGTCTACTTTGCTGTATATGCTCCCTGACGCCATCAAGACGTTCACCGAGCAGTATCCTCAGATAAATGTGGCGCTGCACAGCGTCACCGGCCGTGCAGGCATGGCGCTCATACGTGAAGAGAAAGTCGACTTTGCCGTGGGAGCCATGTTTGATGTGCCAGATGATTTGGTGTATCACCCTCTCGTCGAATATGAGCCAATGCTCATCACAGCCTTAGACCATCCCTTAGCGAAGTCGAGCGCCATCACTCTTGAAGATCTCAGCGAGTACGGACTGATCTTGCCGCCTCGTCACCTTACGACGTGGCAACAAGTCAACACCGTGTTCAGTAATCACAACGTTCCCTACAGCATAGCGCTGGAGGCGGGAGGCTGGGAGGTGATCAAGCGCTATGTGGAAATGGGCTTGGGCATCTCGATTGTCACGAGCATTTGTCTGCGCAGCCCGCATCAACTATTCTGCCACCCGATGAGCCAATACTTCCCCAAACGCAGCTATGGGGTCGTCTATCGTCGCGGGCGCTTTATGACACCACAGGCACTGCGCTTCCTTTCTCTGCTAGCACCAGAGCGCTTTGCTAATATGGATCCGTTGACCCTGCCGCTCAGCACGCTGCAAAGCGCTGCGCTGCGCCACACTCTGGAAGATTGATGAGTACATCACGTTGGACACCACGCACGACGGTTGCCGCTATAGTCGAACGCGATCAGCGTTTCTTGATCGTTGAAGAATATATCTATGGGAAGCTCGTACTTGGGCAGCCTGCTGGGCATCTAGAGCCTGCAGAGTCTATTATTTCTGCCCTTGAGCGAGAGGTCCGTGAAGAGACGGGGACCATCGTGGCGGCGCAAGCCTTGGTCGGAATTTATCGATGGGTTGACCCGACTTATGGCAACACACAGATTCGGCATGTGTTTGTCGCGGAGCATTTGTCTGATATTGAAAACGCACAGCTCGACCCAGCGATACAGGCCGTACACTGGATGCGGCGCGATGAGCTGGCCAGCTCAGGGCGCACGCGCAATCCTCTGGTTTTGCGCAATATTGATGACTATATCGCTGGGCAGCGCTTTCCTTTAGCCGTACTCCAAGATGTGCTCTGAGCCGCGTGCGGGCGACTCTGTCGTCGTTGGGCTTTCTGGGGGAGTTGATTCAGCGGTTGCGGCGGCGCGTTTGGTCGAGCAGGGCTTTGCAGTCCACGCCGTGTTTATGGTCAATTGGGACCAAGACGACGACATGTGCACTGCGCGTCAAGATTATCGCGATGCGCAAGCCGTGGCCCAACAGCTGGGCATTACGCTGTCGCGGGTGAATCTTGCCGAGACTTACTGGGATCATGTTTTTAGCCACTTTTTGAGCGAGCTGCGCGCAGGGCGCACCCCTAATCCTGATGTACTGTGCAATCGAGAGGTTAAATTCCGGGCTTTTCTCGATCACGCTCAACAGCAACATGATGCACAATGGATCGCCACCGGCCACTATGCACGCGCCTCGCGCTCAGGCAAAGACACTCAGCTCTGGCGGGCCGAAGACCACAACAAGGACCAAACCTATTTTCTGCACAGCATCACCCAAAACGCGCTTGATCGCAGCCTCTTCCCTTTGGGCGATATGCTCAAACCGCAAGTACGCGCCCTCGCACAGCGCCTCGGCCTGCATAATCATGCCAAACGCGATAGCACTGGGATTTGTTTTATTGGCGAAGGTCGCTTCCGAGATTTTGTTGCACGCTACTTGCCTTATCACAGTGGAGACATCCTCGACACTGAGGGACACGTCATTGGCGAGCATCAGGGCTTGATGTTCTACACCCTCGGTCAGCGCAAAGGTTTGGGCATCGGCGGCCAACGCGACTCCAGCGGTGCGCCCTGGTTTGTGCTCGACAAAGACCTCTCGAACAACGCCCTCATCGTTACACAAGACGAGTCCACACTACTCAGTCGCCGCGTACGCACCGAACCAGGCCATTGGTTTGATGCCCCCCAAGCTGGCGAATCTTTATTGGCCCGCATTCGCCATCGTGGCGCCTTGGAGGCCTGCACTGTGACGGCAATCAATAAGCACTGGCAGGTGGACTTTGCAGAGCCTGTACGCGCCGCCACTCCGGGGCAATACCTTACGCTATACCGCGATCAGCGTTGCATAGGCGGTGCAGCAATTAGCGGGCATTGCGCATGAACGCGGTCAGTGATGCGGAGACTCTTGCTTTTGCGGCGGTCTTGACCGTGGCGCAGGACGTCGATTTACTCGCCGTCAAAGGCCAGTGTGAAAACGACAGACTGGGTGTATTAATACAGTCGGTTCTCGTGATCGATGCGAATGATATCCACGATGTGTACGCCGATATTACGGCGCTACGTCCCGGGCTGGAGCGTATCGTCTCGGTAGAGCACACCTCTAAACGGGCCACGCAATATTGCGCCACCATTTTGCAACTCAGCCGCCACTTTCGCACTGGCGCTATCGCACGCGCGCTCGGTCATGATATCAATGAGTTGGCTGAGCAAAACGAGCAATGGGAGTGGGCACCTTCAACGTTGATGCAACGCTGCGCGGGACTCTATGCCCGCCACCTAAGTGGCCAGTCCCCTCGGGTGATCGTTCGAGGAGATTCCAGCGTACTACAGCACGAGCACAACGCCGCCACAGTGCGCGCCATGTTACTCGCCGGGGTTAGGGCTGCCGTGTTGTGGCGTCAAGTCGGCGGGAACCGCTGGCGCTTGCTGTGGCACCGTACGGCGTATCTGCAACGAGCTAGACATTTATTAGCGATGCACTG
>CAKZUS010000025.1 GCA_937921805.1 uncultured Granulosicoccaceae bacterium | reverse complement strand
AGAGCAGTATCGCGCCCTCATCGGAGGGGTAGGGGCCGATAATATCGCCCTCAATGCGCCCCTCTAGTAGGGCTTGTAGCGCACTAGGGAGATCGTTGGCACTGACCCAGCCGACCAGAGCGTCTTGGGGGTTGATGCGCTGGGCGGTGGCGATAAAACGCTGGTTGCGGGTCAATTGCTCGCGCAAGGCCTCGGCACCGGCGAGTTGCGATGCCTGATCGCGTCCGCTCTGCCATGCGATAGTGATCTTCCAGAGGCGCCACTGTTGTTGCCCTCGCACGATGCGTTCGCTGTCGAGCAGTTGCAAAAACTCATCGCGGCGCTGTCGCAGTCGCGCCAAGACCTCGCCCTCGACGACGGCGGCAAGGTCTTGGGGAGTTTGTGCGCCATATTCTGCTGCGGCTTGGCGGATGAGTTCGCGATTAATCAGGGCATTGAGGCTGCTGTCGCTCAGGCCACTCGCCAGAATCGGCACGCCGTTGACAGCGGCTATTACGCCGTCGAGCTGTTGAGCGGCGCTGGGCGTAACGCACAGTAGCAGTGCCAGTAGGATGCCCCAGTTATTGCGTCGGATCATCGAACACCTCGTCGTCAATCGTGATGCCATATTCGCCTAAGCCCGTGAGAGCGAGACTAAAGCTCAAGGCCCACTCGTCTTCGCTGCCGTCGCTGCGTGACTGACTATAGGTGACGCTTGTGCTGGCGCAGCAACTGCGGTAGCGCAGACGCAAGGACTCACTGCGCTCGGCTTGCTCCAAATCAGGCTTGTGGCTTGCCCTGAGGGTGGCGGCCCAGTGGGCGTTGATATTGACATTCCAGCTTAGTGTGTCCTGGGTATCGAGAGTAGGGCCTCGTATTCGCGATGCACGCACTGTGCCCAGTGTGCCGAGTCGGGCGCCGACGGCATAGCTGTCTTGGTAGGGCGTGTGGGCGTCATCGCGCCAGTCTTGGCGCGTGCTCAGATCCAGGTGAGCGAGGCGGAGCGAGCTGCCCAGCACGCCGCGAAAATCACCGCTGGCGTGGGCCGGGAGGGTGCTGCTCTCTGCCCGCTGCGCATCGCGCCAGCCCGCGTAGAGGCGCCACGCTGAGAGCAGATGCTCGGGGTGGCGGCCACGTACATCAAACCCGGCGCTGAGCACTTGCGCATCACTGGCGCGGTCTTGACCCGTGAAGCGCCGAGGGGAGAACAAGCTAGCGTAGCTCGGGGCAAAATAATCCGTGTCGATCACGCGTAGCGCATTGCTCTCTTGGCTATTGGCGCTGACCCACTGCAGGCGGGGGGTGAACTGCACCGGCCCCCACTCCCATTGGCGCTCGATGTCTACGGAGAACTGGGCACTGCTAAAGCTCAGCGAGTCGGCGAAGGTTTGCTCGGTGGCGCGCAGGCTTAAGCCCCACTGCCAATCAAAGGCCGCATTGCTACCGAACATAAAATGATGACTGTCCCACCATTGGCGCTGTCCCGTTTCGATGTTGGGCGGCGAGGAGTCGGGAAGGTGTGGCGCGCTCAAGCGCTCTGCCCCCACACGAAATTGGTGTCGCACGGGGCCGCTGCGCGCCAACCACGATAGCGCTACGCCTGGCTCGGCGTGATACGGCGTTGTGGTGTCGGGAGCATTGGCGAGGCTCTGCTCGACAAACAACTCGGCATTGCGCCAGCGCACGCTGGCTTGGCGATAGAGCAGGTCGTCGTCAAACTCTCCTTCTGCTTCAAAGCTCTCGGGCTGGGCGTCGGTCCAAACTAGTCGTGTGTGAACCGGGTCGCTCTCTCCTAGGCGGCCACGGTGGTTCAGGCGGGCGTACCATTGTTCGGCATCGTCGATCTGCGCGGTGACCGTCCAGGTGCCGAGTTCGTTGAGATAGCGCCACTCGCTGTGCAGGGCGAGCGCGCCGGTGTTGAACCAGACGGGGGTGAGGGTGGTGTCGAGGTTGGGGGCGATATTGCCGTACCACGGAATCTCCAGCCCGGCGCCAGAGTCGCTGTCGTAGCGGATAGTGGGGGTGAGAAAGCCGCTTTGGCGCTCGCCGCTGGCATTGAAGGCAAAAATCGGGGTGTAGAGCACCGGCACATCGCCTACGCGCAGAGTGACGCCATAGGCGCGCCCTTGGCCGTTGGCGGTGATCTCGACTCGCTGGGCATCTAAGTGCCACAAACGCTCCTCTGGCGCGCAAGTGCTGAGGCTCACATGATCTAGGCTCAGCTCACCGTTATTGCGGGCGAGGGCCTCGCTCTCGACGCTGAGGATAAAGGCCTCGCTCTGGCGGCGATAACGGGCGCTGCGAACTTGGAGGTCATCGCCGTTGGTGATCACTTGTGTACCAGCGATTTCTTGATCGCCTTCGCGCAGCGCGGCGTTGCCCTCCATAGTGGTCTGCGTGGCGTCAATGCGCATGCTGTCGGCACTAGCGAGGCGCTGGCCCTGGCGCAATATTACTGCGCCTCGTAGCTCGCTGATTTCGCCCTCTGTGTCGATGTACTCTGCCGTAGCAGCCGTTGTGCCTGGGGGCGGGAGCGCGGCCTGGGCGAAAGAGGGCAGAAGTGTAGGAACCGTGCACT
>CAKZUS010000024.1 GCA_937921805.1 uncultured Granulosicoccaceae bacterium | reverse complement strand
GGGGCGGTTGAATTTGGCGTGGTCGAAATCGTTCATGAAGTACGGCCTAGCTGTGGCGGTCTGCCTTGCAGTCTTTCCCCCGCCCTCTTGGCGCCGCGCGTCGCTGTCGGTCGTTGCGCGCAGCTCGCGGTCACCTCCGGCAAGACGAAAACCCACGCTGAGGTACTGGTACGACGGAAGGTTAGCACCGCGGTACGCCACACGCAGGTTTCGTCCGCTGCGAATCCAAGAGCCGCCGCGCAAGACGCGCCTATCACCGCTAGATGGCCCCTTGGGATCACGCTGCGGCTCACTGGCGTAGTCACCGAACCAGTCCTGACACCAGGAGTAGACATTACCGTGCATTTGATACAGCCCAAAGGGATTCATAGCGAAAGACTTTACCGGAACGGTATGTCCTCGACATGTTTCTGTATCGCCCTGGTGATAGGGGAAGTTGCCATCAAAATTCGCTTGCGCGGTGCTGAGCGTAGACCCCCACCAAAACGGCGTGCTGCTGCCCGCGCGGGTGGCGTATTCAAACTCGGCTTCGGTGAGAAAACGCGGGGTAAAATCGACGAGGACTTGCTGTAGCGCCGCTATAAACTGCTGCGAATCCTCATAACTCACTGAGTCCACCGGGTGTTCAGGGCTGAGCTGAAAATCGCTGGGATTGCTGCCCATGAGCTGCAGCCATAGGGCCTGGGTGGTCGCAGTATCGGCGATCCAATACCCCGTGCTGAGCGTGACCCAGTGCTGGGTTTCATCGTCATAGCGCCCTGGCTCATCCTCTGGTGAGCCCATCAAGAACCGTCCGGGTGGGATCCAGCGCAGGCGCTGCACCACAGGCCCCACGGCAAATTCGGCCCAGAAGCCGTAGGAGTCCACGCCGTAGTCGCTCACCCATTGAGGACGATCGCTCTCAGCAGGCTGCCAGGCTTCGCGCCAGACTAAGCGCAGGCCGTTATGGTGTTCGGCAAACAGGCCCGAGCGGTCGCACCAAAAGCGCGTCGCCCAGGGGGGCATGTCGAGGCGCGCGAAGTGGCGCTGGGCGCTATGGCTGCGTAGGGCGGTGGCGCCCGCGCGCGGGAGACTGTCGGCGAGGCGGCGGCGGGTTTGTTCGCAGTGCTCGTGCGGGTGGGCCACGCCGAGCACCGATGGATAGGCGGCAACGCGGGCGTCGAGCTGTGCGCCGCGCTGGAACAGGCGCCAACTGGCGGGGGCGAGCGGCAGGCCCTGCTCGGGCAACGGCTGCACATCGCCAGTGGCCTCGGCGCGGCGCTGCGCGGCTTGTTGCAGCGGCAGCAGGTCTGCGCGCTGGCTATGGCTCAGCCACTGGTTGAGGTAGCTCATAAAGCGCTGCGGGGCCTCGTTCTCGCCAGGGCGCTGGTCTACGCCCTGCGCAAGAGCATAGAGCAGCGGACAGTGCTGGGGCAGATCAATATCGGGCTTGCGATAGAGGGTTTCTAGCTCGCGCTGATAGCCGCTCTGATAGGGGCGCAGGGTGTCCATGCAGGCGTTGAGCCGATCGCGCTGGGGCAGCGCCGCGAAGCGTTTGGCCCAGGCGTCGCGGACGGGACCGCGCAGGACAATACCGTCGAGCGTCGGCTCCACATCGGGATGGCGCATAACGGCGATCTCGTCCAGCACTGACGCGCCAGGAAGAGCGTCGCGCAGATTGCGTAGCCTGCCGTGACTGACGATAGCCTGCTGCGAGAGCGCGGCCAGGAGCATGTCGCGGTGCGCATCCTGTGTGGCGTCAGCGTGGCGCTCTAGTACAAGATGCGGATAGGCGCGCAGCCATGCTTGGGGGCCAAAGCTAACGATGCGCACCGCGCGGGCGTGGCGCTGGGCGAACTCGCGCCAGGGGGGCGAATGCAGCTCGCCGACCAGTAGGATGGTGGGCTGAGTGTGGGGGTGTTGGCTGCGCCATTGTTGGTAGTCGGGGCTGTGCTCGGGGTCGTCGGCAACGAGAATGCAATGCGCCCGATCTCCAAAGCTGCGCTGCACAGCGTGCCGAAGCAGGCTGAAATCTTGCGCCAGCATAGAGTGGCGACGTGGGTAGAAATGCAGCACGACCAATAGCGATGGGCACAACTGACGCGAGCGGAGCAGCGGCAGCTTTTTGATGACTTGGCCCTGGGAGAGCTGGCGCGTGAGCGCCGGAAAGTCTGGGCGCTTGGACGGCACAGCTCCGCGCAGCAGGCGATCACAAATGCCGTACCACACCTTTTTTCCAAACAAGCGGCGCATCGGCATGCCCAAAGTAGCAGGCACGGGGGCCGGAGCGGCGATAGGCTGCCAGACGTGGCGCGGTGCTGGCTCTGCTGCGTGTGGCTCGACATGATCGAGCGCATAGAGAGCGAGATCTGGGCGCGGCGGCAGCGCCAGAGGGTCGCTCTGCTGCGAGGGCAATACGGGCGACGAAAGCGGCTGCGCGACGGCCGTATCGGCGTGATACCGATACCCCAGTGCAGCGGCGATAGATTCGGCATGCTGGGGGTGCTGCGCCAGCCACTGCAAGATCGTCGAGCGATGCACTTATGCGCCCTTGAGGAAATATCGCGCGAGTTCCGGCAACTGGTCGCGGCTCGCGCCTAGCTCTTGCCACGCCTTGAGCAGGGCCAGATATTCGGCTGGGCCGCTGCGATAGGCCCCCGACTGGGCTTGGCGGTCTGTGTGGACCAAGCCAGCCAGCTCGCTCAGCACCTCGTCGGGGATGACGCTTTCGGGGTAGTGCGCCCGGCCGATTTTACGCAGATACTCGCGCACGTCATGATCGAGTTCCAGCTCCAATACCACGCAGCGACGCATAAACGCCGGAGACAGCTCTCGCATGTCATTGGTCGTGAAGATCACCAGCGGCGGGGGCGTCTGCTGCACGATCGGCGCATCAGTAAAGGGGCAGTGAAAGCGGCCATTAGCCAGCACTTCGAGCAAGCCGTTGGCGAGCATAGTGGTATCGGCTTTGTCGATTTCATCAATCAAGTAGGTCACGCCGTTTTGCGCAGCGCGGGCGCAATTTATCGGGGCCTGGAAGGGCTGATTGTGATGATACGTGCCCGCCTGTTTCTGCGCAGATTTCGGATCGAGAGCGTACCAAAACGGCCCTGGGCGCAAAAACCGCTCGTGCCCCAGCGGCTCGCCATCAGGTCGGTTCGCACAGGCGAGGCGCTGAGTGTAGTCGTACTGCCAGAACAGCTCCTCGGCCTCGGAGTTGGGGTGAATCACGCTCACCAACAACTCCGTATCAAACAGCTTTGCGGCCGCCAGCGCAAGCGTGCTCTTGCCGGTGCCGACCTCGCCACGCACCAACAGCGGCATGCCTGAGGAGTGGGCAGCGACGAGCGCGTGTACCACCTCGGCCTCAAAGGTATAGCGCCCACTGGGCCAATGGCCGTAGCCGTCGAGGTCTTCGGCGCTGCCGATTTTGGCAAAAATTTGCTGATAGTCCATGTTCGTGTCTCTTTGGCTTACACAAGCGATCTGAGGCACGCCAGCACAGGCGTAGCAAACT
>CAKZUS010000023.1 GCA_937921805.1 uncultured Granulosicoccaceae bacterium | reverse complement strand
TTGCCGGTGATTCGGTCATCAAAGCGCGCACCCACCGCAAATAAGACATCGCACTCGTGCATCGCCATATTCGCTTCGTAGGTGCCGTGCATGCCCAACATGCCGATAAACTGCGGGTCGCTCGCCGGATAGCAACCCAGCCCCATCAGCGTATTGGTAATCGGATAGCCCAGCTCGCGCGTCAGCGTGGTCAGTTCGTTAGATGCTTCGCCAAGAATGACACCGCCGCCAGCATAAATCACAGGTCGGCGCGCTTGCAGCAGCAAATCTACCGCTTTGCGAATTTGCCCAGAATGCCCTTGTACCACCGGTTGGTACGAGCGCATCTCTACTGGGGCATCGTAGTCAAAACGGATTTTGATATCGGGCGCAGTCAGGTCTTTGGGGATATCCACTAGCACGGGGCCAGGGCGGCCAGTGGTCGCCAGATGGAAGGCCTTTTTGATGGTCATTGCCAGATCTTCTAGCGATTTGACCAAAAAATTATGTTTCACACAGGGGCGGGTGATGCCAACAATGTCAGCTTCTTGAAACGCATCACTGCCGATCAGCGGGCTGGGAACTTGTCCCGAGATCACGACCATCGGAATCGAGTCCATGTAGGCCGTCGCAATACCCGTGACCGCATTAGTCGCGCCAGGGCCAGAGGTGACGAGCACCACGCCCGGCTTGCCCGTGGAGCGCGCATAGCCATCCGCCGCATGCGTCGCCGCTTGCTCGTGGCGCACTAGCACGTGTTCAACCGCGTCTTGGCGATACAGGGCATCATAAATGTGAAGTACGGCGCCACCGGGGTAGCCGAAGAGGTAATCAACGCCCTCTTCTTTGAGCGCCTGCATGAGAATTTCGCCGCCGGACAGTTCCACGTTAGAGCCTCGATAGTTCTAGGTTGGGCTTAAATACAAGCCCTCTAGTGTACCTTGGATCGTCGATAGTTTTCTAGTCTGTCAGCAATGCAAAACGGCGAAAGATTAGGGGTTTGCCAACGTATAGACCATCGTCACCGAAGCGCTCACATTCATGGAGCCGGCAGCAACGGGCATTTGGTCAAAACTCATTCTGGCCGAAGACACCATGCCCACAGGCTGCGCCAACACGCCGCCTTCTGACAATTGCCGCAGCGCCCCGAGCGACACCCCTGCCGATTGGGCATACAGCGCGGCTTTGCGCATGGCGTCTTGAACGGCTCGATGTCGGGCCTGGTCTTCAGCAGCTTGCATATCAAAGCGCCCAAACGAGATCGAGTCAAATCGGTTCGCTCCTGTTTGGCTGAGCCGATCAATCAGCTCTCCCACCTGCGTGAGATCACGCACTTGAATACTCAGAGTGTTCGAAGCCAGGAAGCCATTCTGGTGACGACTGCCGTTGTTGTTATGCTCCCAGCGGGGCGACAAGCTCAGCTCGCGGGTTTGACGATCTTTGGGCGCGATGCCTGCCGCATCGAGCACCTGCATCAGCGCCGTCATAGACGTGGCCACTTGTTGCATTGCTATATGTGCCTGCTGATTGCTTGCGTTCACTCCCACCACCAGTACCGCATGGTCAGGCTCCACCGTGGCCTGCCCGTGCCCCGTGACGGTGATACGACTTTCGGCCCAAACAGGAGCCGCCATAAGCAGCGAAGACAGCAAGGCTATCAGTACAAAAGCTTGCAAAGAGGATGACAGTCGCATTGGGTTCTTCCTATCGCTCTAAAGCGTAAAGTTTTCTTCAAAGCTTTACGGTCGCGCGCAAGGCCGCGCGGATTAATGTTTCGGCGTCGGGCGCGTCTAGTCCCTGCGACGCCGCGCTCACCATTTTGGCCGCTTCGCTGGCCTTATAGCCCAGCGCCTCTAAGGCCGAAATCGCTTCGGTGGAGGCCGCAACGGGGACGGATCCTGTTTGACCCATGCCGCCCGCATCCCCCGCACTCAGCGCGTCGGCGTCGAGTTTGCCACGCATTTCGACAATCAGGCGCTCCGCCGTTTTTTTGCCGACACCAGGTAGTCTAGTCAGGGTGGCCACGTCTCCACCCTGAACACACAGGGCAAATTCGCTAGCACTCATGCCTGACAAAATCGCCAGCGCCATCTTGGCCCCAACTCCCGATATTTTGATCAACCGCCGAAACAACACTCGTTGCTGCAGATCCACAAAGCCATACAGTAACTGCGCATCCTCGCGCACAACCATGTGGACCCACAATGTGGCCAGCTCTCCCACGGGAGGCAGACCAAAGAAGGCGTTCAACGGCACTTCGACTTCGTAGCCGACCCCGTTACAGTCGATCAGGATGCTCGGCGGCTCGCGTAGAACTAATCTGCCATGCAGGCGCCCGATCATGAGAGCTGCGCCAGTGGCGAGCTGCGCCAATGCGCATGACACAGCGCCACCGCCAGGGCATCGGCAGCATCGGCCTGCAGGGCTTGCTGCAGACCGAGCAAAACACCCACCATATGCTGCACTTGCTCTTTGCTCGCCCCGCCTGAGCCGACAATGCTTTGCTTGACTCGCCGCGTGGCGTACTCCGATACAGGGAGGTCCGCATCAGCCGCCGCGCAAATGGCCGCGCCCCGCGCCTGGCCCAATTTCAGTGCCGACATCGCGTTTTTGCTCATAAACACTTCTTCGACAGCGACCTCTCCAGGGCGGTGTTCTGCAATCACTGCGCGCAATTGGCGAAAAATGCAGCCCAAGCGCTCGCCCCAACTGTCTCCACGCACCGGAACAAAGCCATGATCGAGGTGTGTATGCCGCTGTCCCTGTACTGCGATCACCCCATAGCCGGTCTTCACCGAGCCGGGATCAATGCCCAGAATAATGGTGCGAGTCACCTTTATTCTTCGTAGGACTGGGGAGGAATATTGGCGTTGCAATACACATCTTGCACATCGTCGAGATCCTCAAGACGATCGAGCAATTTCAGCAGTTTCTGCCCCGCCTCAACATCAACGTCGATACGCGTACTGGCACGCATCGTGACCTCGGCATGCTCGCAGTCAAAGCCCGCCTCGCTCATGGCCGCCTTGACACTCATATAGTCATTCGGGTCTGTGGTCACGATGATGCTCTCCTCATCGCTCCCCACGTCGTCAGCGCCTGCTTCCAGTGCGGCTTCTAGCAGCGTGTCTTCATCCAGCTCCAAACTAAAATGCAGCTCGCCAACTTTCTCAAACAGGTACGCCACGGAGCCTTCCGCGCCCAGGTTGCCAGCATGGCGACTAAACGCATGGCGCACTTCGGCTACGGTGCGATTGCGGTTGTCGGTTAGGGTATCGACCATAACCGCCACTCCCGCAGAGCCGTAGCCCTCGTAGCGCACCTCTTCATAGTTGACGCCCTCTAGCTCGCCCGCCCCTTTTTTGGTGGCACGCTCAATAGTGTCTTTGGGCATATTGCCGCCCAAAGCTTTGTCTATCGCCAGACGCAAGCGCGGATTCGCCGCCATGTCGCTGCCGCCCATGCGCGCGGCGATCGTGATCTCGCGGATCAGCTTCGTG
>CAKZUS010000022.1 GCA_937921805.1 uncultured Granulosicoccaceae bacterium | reverse complement strand
TGACCCACCCTCCCGCTGCCGTGCTATAGCGTGCCTGGTAGCTATTGGCGAGTAAGGCATTCGGGTCATCAATCGCAATATCGAGCGCAGTGGTGCCAGTATTATCCCCATCGTAAACGGCAGAGGCCTCTGGCAGATTGTAAATGGCCTTGCCGGGGCTTCCCTCCCGATCTAGGCCTTTTTGATGCTGTGTATTAACCGACTCGGCAAAAACAGTGGCCATGCGACCCAGGCGATTGCGCACCCCTTCTATCGCTCCTTGCGAGGCTTCTATCAGGCCGCCAAGGCGCCCGCCGTCAAGCGAGTGGGTGATATCAATACCCGTACTCGACGTGGCGTTTTCTTTGAGCTGAATATGGAACGAACCATCAGTGCTTTGCTGGAAAGCCAACACCCCCGCAGTGGATTGACCCACCAGCTCCATACCTTGCGTGGTGCGCACTGAGACCATCTGCGTGTTCGGGTCAATAATGGTACTAATCGACAGCTTTTCACTGATCGCTTCCAAGGCGTGATCGCGGCGATCAAGGAGATCAGGAGCGGTATTGCCGCCAGAGGATAGATTATTTATTTGCGTATTGACATCAGCCAAATTTTGCAAAATCTGATTGGTCTCTGACACCTCAAAAGACAGCCGCTGCTGCACGCTGATATCGAGATCATCCAGCTGCGACCCCACAAGGTTAAAGCGCCCGACAATACTCTTTGCCGCCTCAAAAAACACCTCTCGTGCAGCGCTAGAATCAGGTAAAGCACTCAGGTCTTCTGCGGCCGTGAAAAAATCACTAAAAGTTTGCGAAACCCCCAGAGAGTCTTCATCCAAAAGACGCCCGATATCATCAAATACGCTTTTGAGCTCGTCGTTATACCCCAAGTCAGACATTACTTCGCGCAGCTGGCCCGCAACAATGCTGTCGTATACTCGGTTCACGCTCTGGAGCTGTGTTCCAATTCCTATCGCATGAGACCCTTGATACTGCGGAGCCGCAGCGACCCCTTCCATTCGTTGCCGGTGATAGCCCTCGCTATTGGCATTGGCAATATTGTGCCCCGCTATCGCAAGGCCGCGGCGCTGTATATTGAGGGCACTGCTGCCAATATTGAGTAGGTTAGACACAGCCTGTTCTCCATATCAAATCAGTATCAAAACGCAGAGCATATTGGCGCTGCACATAGTCTATATAGCGGCACCGAGCATTGGCACTAAACGCCTGATATACCTTGAATTACTGGATTTTCGTAAAGATTTAGAATCTTTTCCGCATAGCGCGGATCTGTGGCATAACCCGCCTCTTGCAACGCCTTGGCATAGGCCTGTGGATCAGCGGCAACAGCGACGGCTCCGGCATAGCGACGGCTCCCTGAAATCAAACTGGCGTAGTCGTCAAAAGACGCTCCGAAATTATCATAAGCACGGAACTGCGCGCTCGTATCAACAAAGCGCGACTGCGTAAACTCTTGTGTTCCGGCAGTGACGGTCGCCCCACGCCAGGAGCTGCCCGCCTTAATACCAAACAAGTTGTAGCTGCTCTGGCCCTGCGCATCTCGCGGCATGTGCTTTCCCCACCCCGTTTCTAGCGCCGCCTGAGCCACCAAAACACGGGGGTCCACACCAATGCGAGAAGCGGCCTGCTTGGCATACGGCAAGACCGCTTGGGCAAATTCGCTGGCGGGATTGCCGCTCGTGTCACTCGTGACACGAGCCGCCTGATTCACTGGCGACACACTGGCAGCGCTTCGCGCCGCACCGAAGTCCACATGTACGGGCATGCGCAGCGTGAAATACTGGTTATTAGTAGAGTATTTGGCCTGCGCCACCACCGGGGCCGCAGCGGCGACGCTTGCCTCGCTATTGCTGCGCTCAAGCGCAATCGGCGCAGTTTGTTGATACGCTGCAATAGCGCTGTTATTGCGCAATGCGCTCGCTGTGCGCTCCAGTGGGATGGGCATAAACTCCCCGCTCACCAACAAGGCATCCGCACTGCCGCCCGAGTCATTGTTGCGCGTTCCCGCCAGGTCCGTGCTCGATTGCGGTAAGTACTGCGCCATGCGCTCACTAATCTGTTTAGCTAAGCCCATGCTCCCTTCTTGCCCCGCCATCGTGGTGAGCTGGCTATCGAGCATGTCTTCAAAAAACTGCGTTTGATCCGAGCTAAAGAGATCCTCAGAGAAGCTCGCATCGCGCATAGAGCGCATCACAATCTGGGTAAACAAGCCCTCAAACTGCCCGGCCGCTTCGTCTATTTGCGCCGCCCCTGTCGACGCGGCAGCATCATAGCGCTGTTGGCGCAGTGCATTGAGATCCAAATACGAGACGCTACCGCTGTCCATGGGAGGCTCCTTAGATAATCACCAGTTCGGCGCGTAGCGAACCGGCTTGTTTCAGTGCCTCAAGAATCGCCACCAGATCCCCTGGTGCTGCTCCCACTTGATTGACGGCCTGCACGATATCATCAAGCGTCGCGCCGTTTTGGCCAATCAAAAACATACGGTTGTCTTCTTGCGTC
>CAKZUS010000021.1 GCA_937921805.1 uncultured Granulosicoccaceae bacterium | reverse complement strand
TCGGGTCGACAACAAGGCAGTGGCGCTGTTCGATCTCGCCCGCGAGCTTGTCGAAGTAGGCGACTGGCTGCAATGTGCGCTCATCGCGATACAGACCCACCACGCTGACCCGCGCACTGGGGACGAGCTGGAGCACGCCATCGAGCAGGCCGAGGCCGGCGCGCAAAATCGGAACAATAGTGAGCTTTTTCCCCGCCAAACGCTGCACGGCAGTCTCTCCGGCCCAGGTCTGCACTGTGGCCGGTTCGAGATCTAGGCGTGAGGTGGCCTCATAGGCCAACAGCATGGCAATCTCGGAGGTAATGCGCCGAAAGCTTGCGCTGCCGAGATCGGCTTCGCGGAGCAGGCCACTTTTGTGCTGAACCAGCGGGTGTTGGACGAGGTGTAGAGGCATCGGCGCGATATAATAGTCGTGGGAATGGCGTCGATGATACGCGAGCTACTCGTCGAAATATACCTGCATTCTTAAGCGCTTGGTCTCATCTGGCGCCAAAAAGTGAATGCCTTCTTTCTCCATAATGTCGCCACTGTCATCGACCGTGTCGGCATGCCCCAGCCAGGGCTCGATACACAGAAAGTCGGCTCCCGGTGCGGCCCAAATCCCGAGCTGGCTAAACCCTTCATAGCTCAGGCGTATGCTCGCGTTGCTATTGATGCCCGCTAGGCGCAGCTCTCGTGAGCGCAGGGACTTGAGGATGAGGGCGTCGTTGTTGAACATGTTTTGATCTAGGGCCAACACGCCATCGGGGAGTTCGATTGTGCGCGCTGTGCGCCCGAGCAGGCCGTCTTCTAAGGCGTACACCGAAATCTCACGATCATTAGCAAAGTGTAGGGCGTAGTCTTCGTAGCTTTCCTCTTCGCTCTCACTCTCAGCCTGTCCGAGTGGGACGCGAAACGCAGGGTGAGCGCCCAGGGCAAACGGCATGGGTACCGTGCCGGGGTTGTGCAGAGTCAAGGTCGTGACAATCGAGTTGTCCTCGAGAGCGAATCGCACGCCTAAGCGAAACGCAAACGGGTAGCTGAGCCGCGTGGCGGGGGAGTCTTGCAGCCGAAAGCGCAACTCATCTCGGCTGTGACGCATCAGATCGGGGGTGGAGTGGCGGAAAAACCCATGTCGGGGCATCGTGTAAGACTGGCCCTGATAGCGGTATTGATCATTGCGCAAGGCGCCGATGATCGGGAATAGCAAGGGGGCGACACCCGACCAGTAGTTGGGGTCTCCCGACCACAGCCATTGCTGCCCGCTCCCGTGCGATTGTAGGCTGCGCCACTCGGCCCCTTGGGGGGATACGCCGAGGCGCAGTAGACCATTATCGACCCAGTACATAAACCTTTACTTGCAAAACGTGCGCTAACTTGTTTATTTTAGGAGCAATGATAGACCACAGCTCAACTTTTCTCGACCTTACCCCCGATTTAGTGCTCGACGCCGTCGAATCTATAGGCTACGACTGCGATGGGCGCTTACTCGCGCTCAATAGCTATGAGAACCGGGTATACCAAGTCGGTATAGAAGACGACCTCCCATTGATCGCAAAGTTCTACCGCGGACAGCGCTGGAGCGATGCACAGATCCAAGAAGAACATGATTTTACGTTCGAACTGGCCGAGGCGAGTATCTCAGTCGTGCCGCCGATGCACGATGAACACGGCATCAGCCTGCATCACTATGGCGGTTATCGGTTTGCTTTGTTTCGTCGTTGCGGCGGGCGAGCGCTGGAATTAGACAACCCTGACCAGATTTATAAAGTCGGCGAACTGATGGGGCGCCTGCATCTGATAGGTGAGCAGCGCAGCTATACCCATCGCCCGACGATCTCGGTCGAGGACTATGCAATCGCTCCAGTGCAGCGCCTGCGAGAATGGGTGCCACGAGACTTACAGGCGGCCTACTTTTCGGTGGCAGATGACTTGATCCAGCGAGTTGTGCAGCAATTCGACGCGACCCCGGTGAGCTGGCTGCGCTGCCACGGCGATGGGCACGCGGCGAACTTGCTCATGCGCGAAGACGTGTTGCATATGGTCGATCTCGATGACAGCCGCATGGCGCCAGCGGTGCAAGATGTGTTTTTGTTCTTGCCGGGCGAGCGCCCTGAGCGCCAAGGCATGTTGCTGGAGTTCTTGGAAGGCTATACCCAATACCGCCCCTTTGATGCCCGCGAGCTGGCGCTGGTCGAACCCCTGCGCGCACTACGCCTCCTGCACTACAGCGGTTGGTTGGCCGCCCGTTGGCAAGATGCGGCTTTCCAACGGGCTTTCCCTTGGTTCAATACCCAACACTATTGGGAGGGACAGGTGTTGTCGCTGCGCGAGCAGATCGCTGCTATCGAAGAGCCAGTGCTGACGATTCAGGGGTACTGAGGGCAGGGGGATCTTCGCCGAGCAGACACTCGCGGCTCATTCTTGACTCTACGCGACATGCTGTCGCGGCAACGCAAGAGAGGGCGTTTTATTTCTGCGAAAGTCGGGGGCGATATTTCAACGCAGAGACTCGCTATGGGACACCCCCGCAAGATCGACCCCGGCCTCCAAAAACCCGACGGCAGCCCGCTGGATAATAATCGTATCGAGATTGGCCCGACGGATTTGGCGTTTGCGGAGTTCGCCGAAGCGGGCTTGGTGGCGCCTAATTTGGCCCAAATGCGGGCGTTTCGTTTGCAGCGCATTGTGGATCGCCTCGCCGAGCGCGATTGCGGGGCGGTGTTGGTGTTCGATCCGCTGAATATTCGCTACGCCACCGACAGCACCAATATGCAGCTGTGGAATACGCACAATCCGTTTCGTGCCTGCTTGGTCTGCGCCGACGGGTATATGGTGATCTGGGACTACAAAAACGCGCCCTTTTTGAGCGACTTCAACCCCCTGGTGCGCGAAGTGCGCTCTGGTGCGGGAATGTTTTATTTTAATAACGGCGACAAAATCGGCGACGCGGCGCAGCGATTTGCCTTAGATGTCGACTCGGTGCTGCGCGAGCACGCTGGCGGCAACCGCCGCATAGCGGTAGACAAGATCATGCTGCACGGCTACCACGCCCTGCAGGCGCTGGGACTGGAGGTGCTCGACGGCGAAGAGCTGATGGAGAAAAGCCGCGTGATCAAAGGCCCCGACGAGATTCTCGCGCTGCGCTGCGCCGTGCATGCTTGCGAGCGCTCTATGGCGGCGATGGAAGCGGCGACCCAGCCGGGCATGAGCGAGAACGATATTTGGGCGGTGCTACACGCGGAGAATATCCGCCGTGGTGGCGAGTGGATCGAGACCCGCCTGCTGTCCTCGGGGCCGCGCACGCATCCGTGGTTTCAAGAGTGCGGCCCGCGCATTGTGCAAAACAACGAAATTGTCGCGTTCGACACCGATTTGGTGGGCGTATACGGCATGTGCTGCGATATGTCGCGGACCTGGTTTATCGGCGATGGCGAACCCACCCAAGCCATGCGCGATGATTTTCGTCTGGGAGTCGAGCATATAGAGCAGAACATGCAACTGCTCGCTCCAGGGGTCTCGTTTCGGGATTTGACCCACCAGGGGCATCACCTGCCCGAGGCGTATCAAAAGCTCAAATACGGCTGCAAGTACCACGGCGTAGGCCTGTGCGACGAGTGGCCGCTGATCGCCTATCCCGATCACTTTGTTGAGGGGGCGTTTGAGTACGTACTGGAGCCGGGCATGATGCTGTGCGTCGAGGCCTTGATTAGCCGCGACGGGGGAGATTTTTCGATCAAACTCGAAGAACAAGTCCTGATCACCGAAGATGGGTTTGAGAATCTGAGTCGCTACCCCTGGGATGCACGCTTGATGGCCTAGCAATTGTGGCCTGCCTCGGCGATGATAGGCGCTGATTTAACCGCTGATGCTAGGCCAGGAGTGTCTTGATGTTGTGGACCCCATCGGGTAAGCCCACCCAAATCCATGCCCTATGTCGCCATGTGCAGAACACGGGGCCGCAGTTGCCCAATTTCGATGCCCTGCAGGCGTATGCCGTCGAGCAGCCTGGGCCGTTTTGGCGGGCATTCTGGGAGTGGTCTGGGGTGCTGGGCGAACCCGGGGACACGGATCTGGTCTTGGGCGAACGCATGCAAGACGCGCGTTTTTTTCCGCAAGGGCGGCTGAATTTTGCACAGAACCTACTGCGCCGCCGCGATGATGCCGACGCGCTGATTTATCGAGGCGAAGACGGCAGCCGCCGCACAATGAGCTTTGCTTCTTTGGCGCAGCAGGTCGCGAGTGTGGCGTCGTCGTTGCGCGCACTAGGCATCGAGCCAGGCGATCGCATTGCGGCGTATATTCCCAATATTCCCGAGACCATTGTCGCCGCGCTGGCCACGGCTGCCGTCGGGGCGGTCTGGTCATCATGCTCGCCAGATTTTGGCGTCAATGGCGTGTTGGACCGCTTTGGGCAAATTACCCCCAAAATCCTGTTCACGGTCGATAGCTACCACTACGCGGGCAAAGTACACAATGTGCTCGACAAAGCCCTCGATGTGGCCGAGAGCATCGACAGCCTAGAGCGCATTATCGTGTTCTCACACGTCGATGCCACATGGCGCGCCGACGATGCCCGGGTGCAGAGCTGGGAGTCCTTGCTGCACTCCAGCGCAGAGCTGGAGTTCACCCCGCGCGCCTTTAACGACCCGCTGTATATCATGTTCTCCTCCGGCACGACTGGCGCGCCTAAGTGCATCGTGCACAGCATTGGCGGTACGCTGCTCAAGCAGCTCTCCGAGCATCGCCTGCACTGCGATATTGGCCGCGATGATCGGGTGTTTTACTTCAGCACCTGCGGCTGGATGATGTGGAACTGGC
>CAKZUS010000020.1 GCA_937921805.1 uncultured Granulosicoccaceae bacterium | reverse complement strand
TGTGATCGCTCAGCTCCCACACCACCCCCACGACGCGCTTGCGCGGCCCAAAAGGCACCCACACGCGCTGCCCAGGCACCGGGTGCTGGTCGTCGCACAGCAAGTAGTCAAACAAGCGGCGTAGAGGGCAAGGAATAGCGACGCGGGCGATGCGCAAAAGGGTACACTCGTAAGCAGGCACGCTCTCTATTGTGGCGTAGTTGTCAGGGATCCGCTGATGGGTATCATGGCCGTTCCCAAGAACGCCCAGAGCGGAGAACGCGCCTCTGGCACGCCCCATCCACCCACAGCTCGGTCTATGATAAAAAGATGAAATATCTCGGCGAACCCCAGTATCAACACGGCCAACTTGATCGCAGCGGCGTGCTGTTGGTCAACCTCGGCACTCCCCGCAGCACCGAAACCCGCGATGTGCGGCGCTATTTGGCGCAGTTTTTAAGCGATCCGCGCATTGTCGAACTCCCCCGCTGGCTGTGGAACCTAATTTTGCACGGAGTGATACTGCGTTTTCGTCCGCGCCGTAGCGCTGAGGCCTATCGCTCCGTCTGGACTGACGACGGCTCGCCGCTGATGACCGGCTCTGTGGATTTGTGCGCCGCCGTGCGAGAGCATCTGCGCGAGGCTCACGGTCTAGCGGTCCCTGTCGAGCTGGCAATGCGCTACGGCGAGCCTTCTGTGCGCACGGCGCTAGATACCCTGCGCGAGCAAGGTGTGCGGCGTTTGTTAGTGCTGCCTTTGTATCCGCAGTACTCCGGCACCACTGTCGCCTCAGTGTTTGACGAGGTGAGCACGATGCTGCAAAAAACCCGCTGGATTCCTGAGCTGCGCACTATTAATCAGTACTTTGATCGCCCTGACTACATCCAGGCGCTGGCCAACAGCATCACCACAGCGCGTGCGGAACACGGCAGCGGGCAGTTATTGGTGTTTTCTTTCCACGGCATTCCCGAGCGCTATCTGCTCAATGGCGACCCCTATCACTGCCAGTGCCACAAAACCGCCCGCCTCACGGCAGAACGCCTAGGCCTTGCCGCAGATCAATACCGCGTCGTGTTCCAATCGCGCTTTGGGCGCGAGCGCTGGCTACACCCTTATTGCGACGAGACCATGAAGGCCTTGCCAGGCGAAGGCGTAAAGTCTATCGATGTTATCTGCCCTGCTTTCTCTATCGACTGCCTAGAGACGCTAGAGGAAATCGCCGACGAGAACCGCGAATACTTTATGGAGGCCGGTGGCGAGCGCTATCACTACATCCCCTGCCTCAACGACAACCCAGAGCATGTCGCCGTGCTCAGCCAACTACTGGTACAACACATGGGCGGCTGGCCTGAGCTGAGCGCCGACTACGACGCCACGCAACGCCAACAAGAACTCAGCGCCCAAGCGCCCGCTGCAGAGGCCATGCGCGCGGCACTGCCTGGATAATTACGGGGGATAATTATGAGGGGCAATGACCCGAGAGGTGATGCCCGGAGGCTGCCCCCAAGCGGGGCTTAGTCCCCCAGCGGCGCAAACAAATTGGCGATCACTTCAGCATCGAGCACTGGCCCTGCATCGGCGTCCTCGCCACTGGCGTAGACCCCATCGGCCAGTTGGCGTTTGCGGGCCTGCATCTCCAGCCTCTTCTCTTCAAGGCTGTTCTCGACTAAGAGCTTGTACACAAAGAGCTTCTTGTCTTGCCCAATGCGATGAGCGCGGTCAATCGCCTGTGCTTCAACGGCGGGGTTCCACCACGGATCATAGAGAATCACTGTATCGGCCTCGACCAGATTCAGCCCCGTTCCGCCCGCTTTGAGGCTAATCAAAAACACACTGACCTCACCATTGCGGAATCGCCCAATCGCCTCGTCGCGCTTGCGGGTTTGGCCAGTGAGCTTGCTGTAGCCGATACCCTGGCGCTCCAACTCGTCGCTAATCAGGCTCAGCATGCTGGTGAACTGCGAGAACAAGAGCACCCGCCGCCCCTCTTCGATCATCTCGGGCAGCATCCCCATCAGCACCGACAACTTGGCCGACTCTTTGACTTGCTTGGCCTGATCGAGCTTGAGCAGGCGCGGGTCGCAGCACACTTGGCGTAGCTTAAGCAGAGCATCGAGAATCGCGATTTGGCTACGTGCCAAGCCCTTGCTGGCAATCGCATCGCGGACCTTTTCGTCCATCACCAGACGAATACTCTCGTACAGCTTGGCCTGCGCGCTGCCCAGCGTCACGCGCTGCAAGATTTCGGTCTTGGGGGGCAGCTCATCAGCGACCTCGTCCTTCAGGCGCCGCAGCATAAAGGGTTGTACCCGCCGGGCTAACTCGCCGTGGCGCTCGGTATGGCCCTGTTTCTCGATCGGGGTGCGAAAATGCGAGGTGAACTGCTTGGCTGTACCCAAAAAGCCAGGCATCAAGAAATCAAACAAGGACCACAGCTCGCCGAGATGATTCTCTAGCGGCGTTCCCGTCAAGCACAAACGATGCGTCGCTTTGAGCGCGCGTACCTGTTGGGCGGTCTTACTGAGGGCGTTTTTGACCGCTTGCGCTTCATCCAGGATCAGCAGGTGAAAGCTCTGCGCCTGCAAGACTTCCGCATCGCGCTGCACCAGAGCGTAAGTCGTCAACACGATGTCATGATTCGCGATCTCTTCAAAGTGACGATGGCGATCACTGCCGTGCAATACCAACACTCGCAGCGCGGGAGCGAAGCGCTGAGCCTCGTCGCGCCAATTGCCCATCAAGCTGGTCGGCGCCACGACCAGGGCGGGCTGCTCGAGGCGCCCGGCGTGCTTCTCTACCAGAATATGCGCCAGGGTTTGGGCCGTTTTACCCAACCCCATATCATCCGCCAAAACACCCGCAAACTCGTATTCACGCAAAAACTGCAACCAGTTCAAACCGTGCTGCTGATAGCCACGCAGGCTGGCGTTAAAGTCACTAGGCACTTCAACAGGCGCAAGGCCCGAGAAATCTTTGAGCTTGGTCGCGAGCTGGCGCAAGCGCTCGGCGCCGCGCATCACCGCCCCTGAGGCGGCCAGCGCGTCAATGCTAACGGCATCAAAGCGCGAGATACGCAAGCCCTCGCCCTGCCCACTACCGGCCTCGCTGCCAGCGAACAGCTCGCGCAAAATATCAATATAGGGCAACAGACGCTCACTGGGCAGGCGCGCAAAGTGATTGCCCTCTAGCGGCGCATGGATAAACTCTGGCAGTGTGTCTTCGGCCAATAGCGACACCAGCACCGGCGCCAACGGCACCTGTCGCCCATCGACTTCCAAGTCAAAGCGCGCGGTAAACCAGCTGTCTTCCTCGCTCTCGATATCCAGCGACCAGTCGGCATCGTCAAAGCGCAGATCAAACGCCTCATCAAACTCGACCACCCAGCCCTCCTCGCGCAACGCCGCCACGCCTTCTTCGAGGAACCGCGCCCACGATCCCAGCGGGTCGTCGCTGTCCATCACCACACGCTCGGCACTCTCTCTCGTCTGGGGTTCAATGCCGTACAAATCCCAGTCACACAGCTGGTCTAAGGCATCAATCTCCGCCTCCACATTACGCTGCAAGCGCACCCACTGGTCTCCATCGCGATAGCTGGCGTGCATGCTGTAGGGAATCGGCAGAATTTCGTGCCCATCGTAGTCAAACACCAAGCTGCCAAAGTGGACAGAAGCATGCTCCTCTCCTGTCCTGCGCACCCCCGACAAACGCAAATGCGGTCGCGGCATGATGTCAGTCAGCTCCACCACGTTCTGGGTTGTCGGCAAAGGCAGACGCACCGCATGCCCTGCCAAGGCCGCGCTCATCGCCTCGGCTTGGTTCTTGGGCAATGGCGGCGCGCGCAGCAACTCGACAAACTGCGCATCACTCCACTCGTCGGTATTCAACGGCCCGACACAGCCATTTTTCACATCAAGGTAAAAGCTCGGCTGGATGTTCAAGACATGCACATCGTGTTCGAGATTCAGCGTCAGGCGCAGGTCTTCTCCTTGCGCTTCCCAGCTAAATTTGGCGTGTTTTTCTGGCCCGAAACAAAGCGGCGCCGTGTCCGTATTGTCCCAATAACAACGCTCCGTTGCGACCAAGTTGTACAGCAGCAGTCCGCCCTTGCGACCAGTGAGGTCCAACCGAGACACCCAATAGTTCTGCGCCGCCAAAAAATGCGCCGCGATATCGCAATCTTGCGGCGATATGTCCGTCGCGTGATCATAGAGCGACTGCCCGCTGAGCACCTTGCCTTTAACGTACCCCACCCCATTTTTGCGCAGCCGCGTAAGCCGCGCCGTCACGTGCAGCGAATGCCGCCCGCTGCGCGGCGTCTGTGCAAGATTCCCCCCGAGCACATACAGCAGCACCTCTTCCTCTTCTACTGCCTCAGGGCGCGGTTGCAAATCGGCCAACCAGCGTTGTTGCATTCCCCCTAGCGGGCGCGCTGCAGGCGTCACCTCAGGCGTTGTCTCCTTTGGCAGCGCGACAACGTTGGCAGGTGGGGCTTCAGACTCTTCTGGCAGACTCACCAATGCCTCTAAGTGCATGATGCAAGCCGCCACGACGTGCTTGCAGTTGTACGACATTGGGCAACTGCAGTACCCATTCAGTACTGGCTCGCCGTTTTTGAGACGAATCGTTATCGACTGGCTATACGACTTGCGCCGACTACCCTGCACCCGCGCAGTAATCGTCACAATCTCCCCCCCTGTGATCTCGATATCGGAGGACTGCACCAGACCTCTTTTGAAGTAGTCCAAGCCGCG
>CAKZUS010000019.1 GCA_937921805.1 uncultured Granulosicoccaceae bacterium | reverse complement strand
TATTGGGTCATGGACACGATCAAAAGCCTGAAGGAGCGTGCGCGAAAGCGACAATTACAGGGTCTGCCGCCAAGGGTGGTGGAGATGATAGAGTGGTGCCGAGAGCGAGGATTGAGTGCTGTGTAATCAAAGAGTTAATGGATTAAGTTGGCGCGTATGACCGACACCCCCCTGTAGGCATCCAAAATATTCACGTGTCTTGTACGCTCCCAGCTCCTCCTGTATCGACTGCACCTCTTCTTTAAATCGCGCCTCATCGAAGTTGTCGAGATCCGCTTGCTCAAACCTTTGCACAAACGCCTGATAGTCCCAAGCGGCTTCAGCGTTAATCATCTCGTCAAGGTATTGCTCTGCGAGCGTCCGTTGATCTATTGCCATGACTATCTCCTTGATTTTAGTGACAACTTCGTATCAGTTGTCATTATAGGTAGAACTTGATTTTCAAGGCAATGCCTTTACCCCCGTCGCCGGACCCGCCGTCTTTTCGTCCTTGGTGCTGTCGCCTATCGTGATCCTCTACAGCGATCCTTTTGGTGCCCTTGTTTCGGTGGGTGGTTGTTCTTGACTGAACCGCCGCCGCAGTGAAGGGGGGAGGTGGGTGTGGTCGATTTTTTTGGATAATAGAATAAAAAATCGGAATAAATTTCCGTTATTTCATGTGAGCTTGAGTGAAGTATTTGAAGCTGAGTGCTTTGTTGTCACATAAAAAAGCGCCTCATTTGTGGGCGTTCAAGGAAGAAATATGAGATTGTTGTTCGCTTTGTCTTTGCTAGTGCCCAGTTTGGCCTTTGCGGAGAAGCCATTGGAAATTTGCTCTGACTCCACAGACTGGGCACCTTATATGTACAACCCTCGGGTTGATGGGGTGGCGGATAAAACCCAACTCACAGGATTTACCTATGATTTGTTGGAAGAGATTGGCCGTCTTTCCAATATTGAATACAATATCTCTAGAGAACCCTGGAAGCGTTGCCTTCAGAACTTGGATAACTTTGCGAAAAAACCGACTTTTGAAGCAGTAGTAGACGGTAGTTATAGCCTGGAGCGGGCCGAGAAATACTATATTTCGGAGTCGCTTTATACCACGGTAGAAGGCGTCTGGTATTCCGCGAAAAAATACCCAGATGGTATTCCTTTCTATAAAACAGCAGATGTCAATAATTTTAATATTTGTAGCGTTTTGGGTTACAATATGGAGCCTTATTATAAAGACCTGCAGCTTAGCAGGGATAAAAAAATCAACACGTCTTCAAGAACTGTACAAAGCACACTGAAAATGGTGTCTAGAGGTCGATGTGATATTTTTCCCAATAGCGTTGAACCTATATATGGCGGTGTCGCCATTGAACAGCTCACTCTGCCAGAAGATATCCGGAGTATCCCATTTCCTGGAGCCAAGCCGGCAACTTTTCATCTCTATATCACCAAAGACTCTCCTCGTGCGCATCAACTGATTGCCGATATTAATCACGCAATCCAAATTACCAAGCACAATGGAGTCTATGAGAAATTGCACGGTAAATACTTCCCACCCAGCGAAGACTAGCGCCATAGGTCGCGATTCTTTAGATTCGGTGTGATAGAAAAGCCCAATGAGCCTGAATACCTCATGCTCATTGGGCATATTGGGCATAGCAGGGAGGCACTGACGCCGATATCGTTGATAGTCACTCGAAGTGATAGCATGAAGGCAGTCGTATAGGGAGCGCTGCACACCATGTTTAACGCCAGCATGAGTTTTGGGTTGAGTGACGATATCAACGCGTTGCGCGAGATGGTGCATCGCTGGGCGCAGGAGCGCATCAAGCCGATTGCTGCCCAGATTGACGCCGACAACTGTTTTCCGCCTGCGTTGTGGGAGGAAATGGGAGCACTGGGGCTGTTGGGCCTGACGGTCTCCGAAGAAGACGGTGGTTCTGGCATGGGCTATCTTGCGCACGTGGTGGCAGTGGAGGAGATCGCGCGCGCGAGTGCGTCGGTGTCTTTGAGCTACGGCGCGCACTCTAACCTCTGTGTGAATCAGATCAAGCTCAATGGCAATGCAGCGCAAAAAGCGCGTTTTCTGCCTGATTTGATCAGCGGCCAGCGCGTAGGGGCGTTGGCGATGTCGGAAGCCGGGGCGGGGTCCGATGTGGTGAGCATGCGTTTGCGCGCCGACCGACATGGCGACCACTACCTGCTCAATGGCAGCAAATACTGGATTACCAATGGCGGCGAGGCCGGCACTTTGGTGGTCTACGCCAAGACCAATCCCGAGGCGGGGTCTCGGGGCATTACGGCGTTTATTATCGAAAAAGATATGCCGGGATTCAGCCAGTCGGCGCATTTTGACAAGCTCGGTATGCGTGGCTCCAACACCGTGGAGTTGGTGTTTAATGATGTCAAAGTACCGCTAGAGAATGTCCTGGGCGAGGTAGACCACGGGGTGCGGGTGCTGATGTCGGGGCTTGATTATGAGCGGGTAGTGTTGTCGGGCATTGGCACCGGCATTATGGCGGCCTGTCTCGATGAGGTGATGCC
>CAKZUS010000018.1 GCA_937921805.1 uncultured Granulosicoccaceae bacterium | reverse complement strand
CGATTGCTGCCAGAGTGTGAGGTGTTGCTGCCAATGCTGTTGGCGCTGGGCGTGGGTCATGGTGGGGTCTCGTTGAAAGGGTGAGACCAGTATTTACGCGCGGAGGCTGCTTGGGAAGGAGGTGGGTTCTTTGACGCTTACACCGCAGCAGCATCGTCGAACACCGCTTCAGCGTCCCTGCCAACACTGTTGCAGTGCGTCTGTTGCCTGTCAGCTGGAAAGGGCGCATCGCCGTGCGCGTAGCACTGCTTCTAGACGCCGAACCCGCTGGCCCCACCATAGTGGAGCACAACCCCAGCGACGCCGAACGCGCCTTTAGCAGCATCTACAAAAACAGCGCCATCGGCACCGGCTTTGCACAAAGCCAGCTCCTCTCGCCCGTTGCCTGGGTTGCCGACAAAAAGAACCAGAAGCAATGGATCGAGATCCCCGCACCGAACAGTGGCATAGTCGTCGGTATCCGCACCCAAGGGCGTGCCACCGCGGAGCAGTGGACCAAAACCTACCAACTACAAGCCCAACTGAGCGACGGCAGCTACCAAGACATCGACGCTGGAGCCACATTCAACGGCAATACCGACCGCAGCAGCATCGTTGAACACCGCTTCAACGCCCCCGCTGACACCGTCGCCATTCGCGTGCTGCCAAGAAGCTGGCAAGGGCGCATCGCCCTGCGCGCCGCCCTCTTGATCGAGCAATAAAGGAGAACTACCATGAAAGACATGACCAGTAAGCTCCTGCGTGCCTTCGCCACCATACTACTGAGCACCACTCTCGTGTTCAGCAGCGCCAGCGCCGCGCCGCTCGACACCGTCTACTACTTCCACAACGACCACTTGGGGACCCCACAGGTACTCAGCGACGCTAGCGGCAAGGTGGCCTGGCAGGGGCATTACCGCCCCTTCGGCGAAGCGGACATCACCGTCGCCAAAGTGGAGAACAATATCCGCTTTCCTGGGCAGTATTTTGATGCTGATACGGGGCTGCATTACAACTATTTTCGGGATTATGATCCGGGGACAGGGCGGTATGTGCAGAGTGATCCGATTGGGTTAAATGGGGGGATTAATACGTATGGGTATGCGTACAGCTCCCCTGCAAACTACACCGACCGGTATGGCCTTAATCCGGCACTCGCGGCCTGTGGGTTGAATCCACCGGCTTGTGCCGGTGTAGGAAAACTAATTGTTGATGGACTTACTGTCGTTGCTGGAACTGCGGGTTTGGTTTGTCATGCGCTGGGGTATTGTTCAGAATCGTCTGAGGAAGACACGAGCGACAATGAAAGTGAATGGTGTCCTGATCCTGATTCGATTCCAGATCTTGATTGGGGAGATCCGTCGAATCCTCCTGTAGGGGCTGATGGCCAGCCCTGGCCTTGGCGTGGACCCGATGATCCAGGCGGGAAGCGAGGAGCCTATGTTGACCCCAATAATCCAGGTGTTAGTACGCACCCCGATTTGAATCATAGCCCACCAATAGGACCGCACTGGGATTACACTGATCGCAGCAAAGGTAAAAAAGGTAAAGTGCGCATTTTTCCAGACGGGACTATCGAGCCAAAGTAATGACATTAAAGAAATATTACCTAGATTCACGAGCGATTGATTGGATTGAAGAAGTGTTTACTTGTAATACCTCTCTGTCAAGGTTTTTATCTGACTCATTGCCTTTGCGATCAGGGAAAATTTGGACGTACGCCCCAGTGAATGTTCATGAAGGCAGTTTGTATAACTTTTCAGAGGGAGGATTGCTAGGTCGCTTACTGTTGAAAAGAAAGTCAATGACGTCTGTGTCTGGTGAAAAATACGTTCTCGAAGAGATACCAGATTGCTCAGAAGAATTAACCTCTTACCTTTTTGACTTATTCCAAACGGGAACCATCGATTCTTGTTTGTTCGAAGATGTAATGGCTCGTGCTAATGATCTCGATATTCAGGAGCGATTTTCTGATTCTGCCCGTTTTGTTGGGAATGAGGTTTATCATGTCTTAGAAAAATCGAATGTTTCTGAATGTGGGATAAATAAAATAATCTGTGCTGTTAATTTGAGCTGGCATTTTTTATGTGTTGGCTCTAATGAAGCTATGGATTTCAAATCTTTGCAGGGTGAAAATTTAAAATGGTATGCCACCAAAGTGAAACTGCTAGTCGTGGGTGCCTATGATGGCGAGAGTTTTGTTTTCTGGGAACCAAGCTAATTCTATTAATTTTGGAAAGAGTCGCTATGATGACTTGACAGGTGGAGCTACAGATAAAATAAGGTTTCGATAATTATGGAAAGCTATAAAATATTTGATACATCTTTAGGTTTTTTTGAAGATTTAATAATATCTAGTTTGATAGATGATTCGAGAGGGCTTGTTATTTCGCTAGCTGAACGATTGAAAAATAAAAAGGTTGAGATGGTTTTCCCCCCAGTCTATAGCTATAGAAGCTCTGTACACGACAAAAACGCATAAGTACTTGAAAAGTCGCCGACAAGTCTGGTTCACTCTCAGTGACCAAACTTCAAGAATTCCCCATGAGACTTGCCGACGAACTGCGATCAAGCCTAATGCAACACATGGGTTGGAGCAAGCCCCGTATCGAGTGCTTCGTAGC
>CAKZUS010000017.1 GCA_937921805.1 uncultured Granulosicoccaceae bacterium | reverse complement strand
CTCTGATTTTGATATCGACGAAGAGTACCGCGCCGATTGGGACAAGTTTAAGTTGTGGGATATTGCCGCCGAATCGCAAGAGCCGGTACTGCGGGCTTATTCGATGGCGAACTATCCCGAAGAAGAAGGCATCATTATGCTCAACGTGCGGATTGCGACGCCCCCACCCGGGCGCAATGATCTGCCAGCGGGCAAGATGTCGTCGTTTATCTTCAACCTCAAGCCCGGCGACAAGGTCACGATCTCTGGTCCTTTTGGAGAGTTCTTTGCCAAAGACACCAATGCAGAGATGGTGTTTGTCGGTGGTGGTGCGGGAATGGCACCGATGCGCTCGCACATCTTCGATCAATTCCGTCGCCTGGCGACCGACCGCAAAGTGACCTTCTGGTACGGCGCGCGCAGCATGCGTGAGGCTTTCTATGTGGATCACTTTGACAAGATCGCCAAAGACTTCCCCAACTTCACCTGGCATTTGGCATTGTCTGATCCGCAGCCGGAAGACAACTGGGAAGGCAAAACGGGCTTTATCCACAATGTCTTGCACGAGAATTATCTGAAGGACCATGCGGCGCCTGAAGATTGTGAGTTCTATATGTGCGGACCGCCGATGATGAACACCGCCGTTGTGAACTTGCTACACGAGCTGGGCGTCGAGGACGACAATATTCTTCTCGACGACTTTGGCGGCTAGCCAAGTGCTTGTGAGGCTGGCGCTAGCCAGCCTCGCTGTTGTGCTGGCGAGTTGTGGCCCTGCTGAGCCAATCCGGCTGCAGGGGCGCACGATGGGCACAGGCTATTCGCTTGTGCTCGCTCGTCCTGATGGCGTTAATAGCCTCTGGCTGCAAACACAAGTTGATGCCTTACTCGAAGACATCAACGATCAGATGTCGACATGGCAAATAGACTCCGAATTGTCGCGCTTCAACCAGGCGCAGCACTTGGATTGGGTGCCGGTATCTGCTGAGTTAGCGGCACTCGTTGCCGAGTCGAAGCAGGTCAGCCGAGCGACCGAGGGGGCTTTTGATGTCACCGTGGGGCCGCTCGTGAATTTGTGGGGCTTTGGCCCGACGCGCATCGATAGCGTACCCCCTGTTGCAGTGATCGACGTGGCCCGCCAAACGGTGGGGCATGAGCGTCTTGCTGTACGCCAGGGCGCGCAGCCCGCACTGCGCAAAAGCGTACTGGGAATGTATATAGATCTGTCGGCGATAGCCAAAGGCTACGGTGTTGACCAGATTGCAGCACTACTCGATGAGCAAGGCGTAGAGGACTACTTGGTGGAGATTGGCGGTGAGATTGCCAGTCGAGGCCGTAGCCCTCGCGGCGATGCTTGGAAAATTGGCATTGAGCAACCCGATGCTAATCTTCGCGCGATACATCGCACCGTCGTTTTTGGCGATGCGCACATGGCAACCTCTGGCGATTATCGCAATTACTTTGAACGCGATGGCAAGCGCTACTCGCATACGATCGACCCCAACACGGGTTTTCCCGTCGAACACCAATTGGCTTCGGTGACGGTGTTTCATCAGTCCACGGCGCTGGCCGATGCCTGGGCTACGGCCCTGATGGTGCTGGGCGATGAAGTGGGCCTGAAGCTGGCTGAGCAGCAGGGCTTGGCAGCGTATTTTTTAACGAGACAAGACGGCGCTTTCGTCGGTCTTGAAACAGAGGCCTTTGCCTCGTTTTGGAGTGAATCTGATGGGTGAGTTTTTTGCGGCACTAGTCGTGTTTGGTCTCGTTATCACCGGCATGGCTGTGGGGGTCATTTTCAGTGATCGACGCATCACTGGTAGCTGTGGAGGCTTGGGCAACGGCAACTGTGTGTGCAAGAACCCTTGCGAGAAGCGCCAAGCGCGCATGCAAGCGGAGCAAGCGCAACACGAATCGCAACACGAAGCGCAAGAGAACGAGGCTAAGCCCCTGGTGTTCCACCGCCGCTAGCGCTGAGAACCTAATCCGGTGCGCCTTGTCGGTGTAGACGAAGTGGGGCGCGGCCCTCTGGCCGGCCCCGTCGTGGCCGCTGCTGTCGTGCTTAAGGCGCCTATTGCAGGCCTAAACGACTCAAAAAAGCTCAGCGCCAAGCGCCGCGCCGCGCTGGAGTCGCAGATTCTCGACCAGGCCCTCGACTACGCCATTGTCGAGGTGGACCCCGCGACGATTGACCAGATCAATATCCTCCAAGCAAGCTTACTTGCCATGCAGCGCGCGGTCGAGCAGCTCACCACGCCCTACGATGAGGTTTGGGTCGATGGCAATCGTGCGCCAGCACTTAGCGCCCCAACCCGAGCGATAGTCGGTGGCGATGGCAGTGTCGCCGAAATTAGCGCGGCATCCATTATTGCCAAAGAATATCGCGACCGATTGATGCGCACGTTACATCATGATTATCCGGTATATGGCTTTGATCGGCATATGGGCTATCCCACCGCGATGCATCGCGCCGCTCTGTTGGAGCATGGCCCCTGTGCGGCCCACCGGCTGAGCTTTGCCCCCGTGCGAAAATTACTCTCTAGCTGAGACAGCGCTGCTGCTCTTGGGGGTTACTGGCTCTTATTGGTCCCAGTGCTGCTGAGCGGGTTCTGCCATCGTTCAGCGAGCCATAAATCCAATCTGAAAAGCCGTGTTTACAGGGTGATGGTCCGCCTCAACTTGGCGTAAACTTTATGCACCTACTGGCGACTCTACTACCCATGCCTAGCTTTGTTCATTTGCATGTGCACAGCGAGTACTCGCTAATCGATAGCGTGATTCGCATTAAACCGCTACTAACGCAGACGGCAGAGACGATGCCAGCGATTGCGTTGACAGACTTTGGCAACATGATGGCCTCGGTCAAGTTTTACCGCGCATGTTTGGCCAATGGGGTGAAGCCTATATTGGGCTGTGAACTGCTGATCGCCGATACGCTGGAGGGCGAAGCATTTCCCATGGTCTTGTTGGTGCAGAACGATGCAGGGTATCGCCACCTTACGCGTCTGGTCTCGCGTAGCTATCTCGAAGGCCAGCACAAAGGCCGGGCGGTAGTCCTGCGCGAGTGGTTGACAGGGCAGTGCGAGGGCATTATCGCGCTATCGGGCAGTGCTGGGGAGATAGGG
>CAKZUS010000016.1 GCA_937921805.1 uncultured Granulosicoccaceae bacterium | reverse complement strand
CTTCTCGCGGGGGTTGGCGCACATACTCCATCCGTTCGTTGATATCCAACAACGTGGGCGTCAAAGCGCTGGAGCTCATGCCAGCCAAGCCCTGGGCATCGCGAATCCCTGCATCGACCAATAAACGCACCACTGCAGTCGGCAGCATATTGATATCGCTCAGGCGAGCTGCCGCCATCCAGTCCGCCAGTCGCGACGGAGTAACTCGCAGGGCCTCTGCAACCTCCACTTCGCTGCTGTCGCGCACACGCTGCCCCAACTGTTCCAGACTAGAGATTCCGTGCTGGGCAAGAAGCCTAGCCTCGTCATCGTCGGCGTCAATAGCCTGTATGAGCAGCGCCGAAGGATCAGGGCGAGCACTGATTTCACGCTCCTCCGATGTCGGCGAGGACTCAGTAGAGGCCGCGCCGCGAGCAGAGCCACCAGAGTGGATGTGAGTGTGTTTGCGTAGCAAGCGCTCAATGCGTGCTTCGTAGCTTTGGGCGCTTTGGCGAAGTTGATGTGAGTAGGCCAAGCTCGTCAGTGCCCACGCAGCCACAGCACCGAGCCCAAACGCGATCACGATAAAGGTCGCGATCTCCCAGAATAAAAACATCATGGCAGCAAAACCTGTATTGCGATTCGTCGATTTCGGGCGCGCCCCTCTGCCGTGTCGTTGCTGGCGATAGGGTTGGCCTCGCCAAACCCTTTTGCACTGAGCAAGGAAGAATCAATACCTACCCGCACGAGTGCTTCCACAACGGCTTGAGCGCGCTTTTCACTCAGTGAGAGATTCAGTGATTCTGCACCGCGTGAATCCGTAAAGGCCTGGACTTCGAGCGGCAAGCCTGCGCACTCTGACAGCAGCTCGCGCACACTGATAAGAATTTGCTCGGCGTTGGCGTCTAGCTCGACTCTGCCGCGCTTGAATTCCAACCGGTTCGCCGACAGCAACGCATCCATATCGGCTTGGCAAGCCTGCGCTCTTTGCTCTACTGACATCGCACCGCGCTGGCCTGCGAGAGTTTGTTGCGCGCGCAGTGCCAGCGTATCTTGTGTTTCGACCCAATCCAAATCGAGCGTAAAGCGCGACGCTAAATCGTCTAACTCACGCTTGAGCGCGTCAATAGGGGCGATCTCGGTGGCATAGGCTCGGGCTTCAATGCGCTGTGGAGTCACCATGACTCTCAGCTCGCTTAGGTGCGGAATGTACTGCAGAGCCGAATCGAGCACCGGCTGCCAGTGCACGGGGGGACGGCTGTCATTAGGTAGGCTCAAATCATGAAACACCACGCCCGCTAAAGGCAGGGATTGAAGGCGCTGAGAAATAGCATTGCCAGGGTCATGATTACCGCCGAGAGACAGCGTATTGCCTTCGTACAACAGTTCTGTGTAGCTAAAAGGAATCTCAGGCACAGCAGGCGCCGCGGCAGTTTCGGTCACAATGAGGCGAATATCGCGCACCCCCTTAACCGATGCCAGCGCATCAACCAACTCTCTATCTAGCTGTCGACTATTGCCTTTGAGCTGTAAATCGCGCCCTTCTAACCGTGCCTGGACTTCTGATGCACCCCGCGCATCTAACTCTGCTTGGACACGCACGAGAAGCTTGTCTTGGATGGGCTGTGTCACCCACTTGGGCACCAACCAGATGCCTGCTCCAAGGAGCAATAAGGAACAGACAGCAATAGCAATCCGAAGCACTGTTCACCTTTAAAAGTTAACGTTAGTTGCGCACTAAAATGCGAGCGAGAATACGCAAGACCCGCTGCGCAGTTCTAATGTCTCGCCACACCACTGCCCCATTTCTGCAAGCTCGTAGTGGGCGCTACGCGACAGCGTGGCACAGAGTCCTTCACGAATCACCACGACAGGAACCTGCTCACCTTGCGGCAGAAACAGGGGGGTCTGGGCGCCAAGCGTAACGCAATATCCTACCGATGTGTGTAAGCGCCAATGCGCGCCGTCAGCTTCCCAGCGCACACCAAGAAATGGATAGGTATCTACCTGTATACGCCAACAAACTTCTGGCGTTTTTAAGAAGTACGCTCCGGCGTCTACACACAGCAATTGTGCGAAGAGTTGCACTAATCTCAATCGCTCAATGCGGGCGCCTTCATGCCACCAATTCCCTTGTGAATCAATGCGAATATCAATATCACGCCATGTTTGAGGCTGCCACTGCTCCAGGGGATAGGTATCTTCGAGCGTCGGCAAACTCTGGAAAAACAGGTCGTGCACTATAGCAGGCCTTGTGGTTTGCCACCCTCGTCCAATGAAACGAATGTAAAGGCCGCTTCAGTGACCTTGTAGCATTCGTTGGAACGCGAGCGTCGCACCCAGCTCTCGACATGCACCATGAGCGAGGTCCGGCCTCGGCGCAACAGGCGGCAATAGCAACTCACCTCATCGCCGACTTTCACCGGGCGCAGGAATGACATGCTGTCTACGGCGACCGTAGCGACCCGTGTATGCGCCTCTTGAATGGCCAGCGTTCCCCCAGCGAGGTCCATTTGCGACATCAGCCACCCGCCAAAAATATCCCCACTGGGATTGGTATCGGCAGGCATGGCAATCGTGCGGGAAAACAGCTGCGCGTCGCTCGGAAGATCAGTGCTCAAGGCGGGACTCCAAGAAAAAACCTAAAAAACTCTATAGTAGCAGCCCGATTGCAGCCCGAATGCAGCAGGTCGAGCGCGCCGCCTAGGTTTGGGGGGCGAAATCTCTACCCATGGCATAAAACTGCGCATTAGGGTCAATGCCCAGCCCATTGGCCAGGCGATTAGACATCGCAAAAAAGGACGTAATGGACACCGCATCCCAGATATCGTCATCCGTGTACCCTTGCTCTCGCAGGTTCTCACTGAGCCGGGGTAGCTCGGCACTCGCGCTGTCACGCGCTAACAAAGTCGTGAACTCCAGCAACGCCAGCTGTGCAGCACTCAGCCCTGCTTTACGCCAGTTCGTCACTATTTTCTCGGCAATGCTGGCGTCTTTGGTCACGATGCGCAAAATAGCGCCATGCGCCACCACACAGTACAAACAATGATTGTGCGCGCTGGTCGCGACCACAATCATCTCGCGCTCAGCGCGCCCCAGCATCGCAGAGCGGCGCTCCATCAAGGCGTCGTGATAGGCAAAAAAGGCGCGAAACTCCTCGGGACGGCGCGCTAGCATCAAAAATACGCTAGGAATAAACCCCGCTTTTTCTTGTACTGCGAGCATACGATCGCGCAAGTCTGGCGCCAAAGTCGACAAATCGGTCACGGGTAGAAAGGGCACAGCCATGGCTCACTCCAGCGGGTCGGAGTCTTGATTATTGCTCAAAACGATGCTTAGATGGCTGACAGCATCGTTCTAATTCACACTAAATCAGTGAGGTGAGAGTGACCGACAGTCTGCCCAAGCTCATGCTTCGTAATGCCCGCGATCTCGCTGCACAATGTGCCT
>CAKZUS010000015.1 GCA_937921805.1 uncultured Granulosicoccaceae bacterium | reverse complement strand
CCATAAACCTCACATCGGTCCATGACACTAAATGAGCCAAGGAAAAAAATACGCCTTGGTCGTAGACGACGACCGGGCACTACGCTTGATGATGGCCAAGTCCCTAGAGCAGGTGGGTTTGGACGTCTCTACCGCGGGGTCCCGTGCTGAGGTACTGGAGCGGCTGGCACAAAAAACTCCTGATCTGATACTACTTGATGTCGAGCTTCCTGACTGCAATGGCTTTACATTGTGTGAAGAGATTCACTCGTGGTCAGAGACTGAGCATTTGCCTGTCATCATGGTCACCGCGCGCGACGACACAGAATCAGTGCAGCGCAGCTTTCAGTCTGGCGCGATAGATTACTTCGCCAAGCCACTGAACTATACGGTTCTCGGACAACGCGTGCGCTATATCTTGCGCGCCAACAAGGCTTTTGCCGAACTTCGCGAAAGCCAAGCACGCACTCAAGCGGTGCTGGAGTCTGTCCCAGACAGCCTGCTCATTATCGACAAAGACGAGTTTGTGCGTCAATTTAGTTCGCGCGGCGACGAGCATATTCATCTCAACCCAAGTTTTATCATCGGGCGCGCCTTGTCACAACTCTTGCCCCGGCGATTACTTGTATCTGTCAGAGCGCTGGCACGCCAAGCACGAGAGTCGCGCGCGGTGCAGCATCGAGAGTTCGATTTTACCTCTGACAACCAGACACTACATTTTGATTTGCGGATCGCCGTCACTGAAGACGGCGACAGCGTAGCGATTGTGCGCAACATTACCGAGTTGCGGCGCAGCGAGAAAAGCCTGCGGCAACTGGCTTACTTCGATTCCCTGACCGGGCTGGCCAATCGAGAGATGTTCAACCAACACTTCTCTGAGATGCTGGAGCGAGCCAACTCCGCGAACTGCCACGTCGCCGTGCTGTTTGTAGATCTCGATCAGTTCAAACGCATTAACGATACGCTTGGTCACTCCGCTGGCGATGCGTTGCTAACGCACGTTGCGCAGCGCCTAGAAAACCTAGTGCGTGGTCCTTCTGAGCGCAATCGCGACTTTGTAGCACGGCTCGGTGGGGATGAATTCACAGTAATGCTGAACGATGTCGAAGACGAATCTCAGGTGAGCCAAGTCGCGGAACGTATTATGAGCGTCTTGTCCGACCCGATCCGCATTGGGGTACACGAACTAGTCGTTACCCCCAGCATCGGTATTGCCCTCTTCCCCGAGCACGGAAAAGACGCCGAAACCCTGCTCCGTCACGCTGATGCCGCGATGTATCACGCCAAGCAAGAAGGGCGCAATAACCACCAGATCTATCACCCCGAACTCAATGTAACGAGCATGGACATGCTCGAAATGGAGCACAGTCTGCGTCTTGGCATTGGGCGCGGGGAGTTGTTGCTCGAATACCAGCCCCAGTTTGAAGCAGAAACGCGTCGACTGATTGGTCTTGAGGCCCTCGTGCGCTGGCAACATCCCACATTGGGTCGTGTCTCGCCAGGAGAGTTTATCCCACTGGCAGAGAGCACGGGCCTGATCCTGCCATTGGGCGAAGCCGTAATGCGTTTGGCCATGGAACAAACCCGAACCTGGGCCAATCTGGGCTTAGATCAATTTAGCGTGTCGATCAATGTCTCCGCGTTACAATTTCGACGCGGTAATATTGTCAATCTAGTCAAGCAGCTACTCCACACCTATGACTTACAGCCAGAACGCATAGACATTGAACTGACCGAAGGCGTCATCATGACTAATGCTGATGAGTCCATCGCCACTTTGCAGCGCCTCAAGTCCTTAGGCGTCGCGCTTTCAGTCGATGATTTTGGCACCGGCTACTCTTCGCTCGCCTATCTCAAGCGCTTTCCCTTGGACACGCTCAAAATTGACAGGGCCTTTGTCATGGACATTGAGGCCCGCGATCACAAAGTCGCACTCGTCGATGCGATTATCGCGATGGCCCATACCATGGGCCTCAAGATCATCGCTGAAGGGGTAGAAGAAGAGCGACAGTTTGAGTACCTCAAAGACCGAGGCTGCGACACCATTCAGGGCTTTTTACTCGGCAGGCCGCTGAGCGTCGAGGACTGCACCGCCCTGCTACAGCAATCTCACCACGAACTACTCACCCGTTCGAAAAGCCTGCAAGCGCGCCAATAAGCTCGACGTGTCCCAGCGCCCTCCCCCCATCGTCTGCACCTGCGCATAAAACTGATCGACCAAAGCCGTCACGGGCAGCTGGGCTTGGTTACTACGAGCCTCTTGCAGCACAATCCCCAAGTCCTTGCGCATCCAGTCCACAGCAAAGCCAAACTCATATTCTCCGCGTGCCATAGTCTTGGCCCGATGGTCCATTTGCCAGCTCTGCGCGGCACCACCACCAATTGCACTCAGCAAGCGATCAATATCTAACCCAGCTTGATCCGCAAAATGCAGCGCCTCAGCCAGCCCCTGCACCACTCCGGCAATACAGATCTGATTCGCCATTTTGGCCAGTTGCCCCGCGCCATGTTCACCGATGTGCTCAATGGTTTTGCCGTAGCTCGCCAATACCGGCCGGGCCTGGGCCAGACTCTCAGCCTCG
>CAKZUS010000014.1 GCA_937921805.1 uncultured Granulosicoccaceae bacterium | reverse complement strand
AGCTCAGCGCTTCACGGCGCTGTAGCACGTGAAAGAAGGTCGTGCCCGAGTCAAACCACACGTCCATCACATCGGTGATCTTGCGGTATTGCTCCGCTTCATCGCCCAACAGCGCTTGGGGATCGAGGTCAAACCAGGCTTGAATGCCTGCTTTCTCGACCTGTAGCGCTGCCTGCTCGATCAGTTCGCTTGTGCGTGGGTGCAAGGCACTGGTCTCGCGATGCACAAACACCGCCAGTGGAATGCCCCAATAGCGCTGGCGACTGATGCACCAGTCGGGGCGATTGGCGATCATGCCCTCAATGCGTGCCTGCCCCCACTGCGGTACAAAGTCGGTCTTGGCAATCTCGCTCAGCGCCGTAGCGCGCAGGCCTTCGGCGTCCATGCTGATAAACCACTGCGGTGTAGCGCGGTAGATCACCGGGGTTTTGGTGCGCCAGCAATGCGGGTAGCTGTGCCGGAACCTCTCGGCCTTGACCAAGGCTCCTGCCTCGCTCAAAGCTTCGCAGACGGGCTGGTCGGCTTTCATCACGTGCACACCCGCAAAGCGCTCGACCTTGTCGCGGTAATAGCCTTCATCGTCGATGTAGTTCAACAGCGCAATACCGTGCTCACGGCAGCTATTAAAGTCGTCCACCCCGTGATCGGGCGCGCTGTGCACACAGCCCGTGCCCGCGTCGGTGGTCACGTAGTCGCCCATGATCAAGAGCGACGAACGCGCATAGAACGGATGACGCAGCACCTGCTGGTCTAGGCGCTCTCCTAGCGTGCGGCCCACGACCTGGTAGTCGCTGGCGCCATAGCGGCTCATCACGGCGTCGAGCATCTCGGCCGCGATCACGATACGCTCCACCCCCTGCCCCACATCGACCTGCACCAGCGCATACTCCAGCGCCGGATGCAGATTGACCGCTTGGTTGGCCGGAATCGTCCAGGGCGTAGTGGTCCAAATCACGACCGACACGGCCCCCTCGCCCGAAACCGCGTCAAAGCAGGCCAAAAAGGCCGCTTCGTCCTCGGGGCGAAAGCGCACGTCGATGGCGGTGGAAGTCTTGTCTTCGTATTCCACTTCGGCCTCTGCCAGCGCCGAGTGCGCGCCCCAGCTCCAGTACACCGGCTTGAGACCTTGGTAGACATGCCCACGCTCGATGATCTGCGCCAGCGCCCGCATCGCATCAGCTTCGTTCTGGAAGTCCATCGTCAAGTAGGGGTTCGACCAGTTGCCCAGTAGGCCTAGGCGCAAAAAGTCCTGCCGTTGCTGCTCGATTTGCTCGTGCGCATAACTGCGGCAACGCTCGCGGAATGTCCGCTCGTCCACATCTTTGCCAGGCTTGCCAATCAAGCCTTCGACTTTGTTCTCGATAGGCAGGCCGTGGCAGTCCCAGCCGGGGACATACGGCGCATCAAAACCCGCCAGCTGGCGCGTCTTCACAATCGTGTCTTTGAGCACCTTATTGACCGCATGCCCCATGTGCAGCGTGCCATTGGCGTACGGCGGGCCATCGTGTAGTACAAACTTCGGCCGTCCAGCCGAGTGCTCACGAATCATCGCCTCTAGGCCCATCTCTTCCCACTGGCTAATTCGCTGCGGTTCTTTCGCTGGCAAATTTCCGCGCATCGGAAAGTCCGTTTTAGGCAAATTGAGGGTGTCTTTATAAGCACTCATAATCGGTCCAGTCAGTGGGTCCGGCACCTGGGGGCCGAACGGAGAGGGAGAAACTTTGGAATCCTAACGCAGTCCGCGTCTGGGGGGCTAAAACGGTTTGCGTTGTGAGAGCCAGTAGCGCTGGCGATTGCGCAGCCACGTGTCGTTAAAGATACGCCCAAGATAGGTGCGCGCATCGACGATGTCGGAGTGAATCGCCCCTTTGAGTTCGTCTAGTGAGTCAAAGCGGCGCTCTTCGCGTAGGCGCTGCATAAAACGCACCCGCACATAGCTGCCGTAGGCATCACCTTGCCAGTCCAGGACATGCACCTCAACGCGTAGCTCATCGCCGTTCACTGTCGGGCGCACGCCCACATTGGCGACGCCAAACAGCTCTCCTTCAACGCCTCGCACCCCCGACACCCCCACCACAAACACCCCGCGCAGCGCGCAGCTAGGCAGCTTGTGACGGATATTGAGCGTCGGTACACCCAGTTGGCGCCCGAGCTTGTCGCCATGCACCACTCGCCCTGGAATCGAATACCCGCCGCTGCCGATCAGCGCCAGGGCTTGCTCCATTTCGCCGCGCCCTAAGGCGGCGCGCAAGCTAGAGCTACTGATGCGCTCGCCCAAGTGCGTCTTGGTGCCCATGCGCTCGACTTTGGCGCCAAAGCGCGTGCCAATATCACGCAGCATCTGATAATCCCCCACACGCTTAGCCCCAAAGCGAAAATCATCCCCCACCCACAGCACTCGGGTGCGCAGACGCTCGAACAGGCGCTGGGCAAACTCTTCGGCGGGCATCATCGCCAGCGCCTTGTCAAAGCGCAGCAACAGTAGTTCATCGAGCTTGCAAATTTTCAGGCGCCGGACCTTGTCGCGCAGATTGCTCAAGCGCGGCGGCGCGTGCTCGGGAGCGAAGTACTCCGACGGCAGCGGCGTAAAGCTCACGACTCGACTGCGCAGCTTCTCAGCCTTCGCCATTTTCACCAGCTCGCTCACCAGCGCTTGGTGCCCTTGGTGCACGCCATCGAAATTGCCGATAGTCGCCGCGACGTCTTGCGTCGCTTGCCAGCCACGCAATAGTTGTAGCGTACGTTTTGTCTTCTTCATCTCACTCTCGCATCACTCTCGCATCACTCTCGCAGGGTCGACCAACGCAACCCGCCTCCCAATAAGCCCAATCCATACGCCAGCATACCGCCCCCGAGACACAGCGCCAACTGCGCGGCGCGCGTACTCCAATGCCCCAGCCAGTGATCGCCCCACCACCAGCTCAACCATGCCAGCAGCAATACCCCCCCCAGCACCACACTGCGCCAGAACACCCGCGACACCCCTTCCCAGCTCGCAATATTTTGTCGACGCAGGGCGCGTGATAGCCACCATACCTGCAGCCACGCCGAAGCACTGGTCGCCAACGCGAGGCCCACGTGCGCTGCCTCCCATTGCCAACGGCTGACGGCGCCGACCAGCACCACGTTCAGAGCCATATTCGCCACCATCGCCCGCACAGCAATACGCACCGGCGTGCGGGTATCTTGGCGTGCAAAAAACGCCGCCGAGAGAATCTTGATCAGCATAAATGCCGGTACGCCCAGCGAATAGGCGGTCAGCGCCCACACCGTGCGCTGCACGTCATCGCTGCCAAACGCCCCATAGCCAAACAGCGTCGAGACAATCCCTTCGGCCAGCAGCGCCAGCCCCAGTGCCGCCGGAATACCCAGCACCAACACCATCCGTAGCGCCCACGCTAGCGTCGCGGCGCTGCGCTGGGGGTCATCATTGGCATAAGCGCGCGACAACGGCGGCAGCACGACCGTGGCGATGCCCACGCCAATCACGCCCAAGGGCAACTCCATCAGCCGATCCGCAAAATACAGCCAACCAAAGCTCCCCTCTGCCAGCAGCGAGGCGATGAACTTATCAAACAGTAGATTAATCTGCGCCACGGATGCTGCAAACAAGCCTGGCAGCATCAACATGATCACCCGCTGTACCTGTGGGTCACGCCAAGCCCAGCGCGGCCACACTAACAATCCCAAACGCCCCAGAAACGGCAACTGAAACAGCAACTGCACCACCCCCGCCAGCGCCACACCCCAGGCCAAGCCATATTCAGGCACCGCAAACCAGCGCGGAGCCAGCAGCGCGGCGCTAATCAAACACAGGTTCAGCAGTATGGGGGTCAGCGCTGGGATCGCATACCGCCCTGAGGCATTGAGCACCCCTCCGGCGTAGGCCACCAAGGAGATGCAAAACAAATACGGAAAAGTGATGCGCAGAAAGTCCCCCGCCCACTGCGCCCGCAGTCCGTCAAGGCCCGGCGCCACCACGGCCAGCACGTACGGCGCCCCCAGCATCACCAACAGCGTCACCGCCAGCACCACCGCACCCAAGGTGCCCGAAACTCGCGCGCACAATAAGCGCAGCTTATCGTGGCTAAGCTGCTCTCTATAGGCCGAAAAAACAGGCACAAAAGCCTGTGAAAATGCCCCTTCAGCAAACAAGCGCCGAAGAAAATTCGGCAGGGCAAAGGCGAGTAGAAACGCATCCATCGCCCCGCTGGGACCAAACGCCACCGCCCAAATCTGATCGCGGACAAACCCCAGCAAACGCGACCCCATGGTCGCGCCGCTCACCACGGCTCCGCTGCGCAGCAGCTTCTTGGATTCCTCAGGCATCGTGACCGAGGACAACAAATACGAGAAGTATTCGCAGCATTGTATTGACAGTGGCGAGGAATCTTCGCATACTAAACGTTTTTCCTCTTAGGGACTACTTATGGCTAACTCGCCGCAAGCGCGCAAACGTGCTCGTCAAGCTGAGAAGCGTCGTCAGCACAACGCGGCGATGCGTTCATCTATGCGCACCGCCGTTAAGAAAGTGCTCTACGCCATTCGCGACAACAACCAAGAAGCCGCCAACCTTGCCTATAAAGCAATGGTGCCGGTCATTGACAGCATGTCGCGCAAAGGGCATATGCACAAGAACAAAGCAGCTCGTCACAAGAGCCGCCTGAATACTCGCATCCGTGCTATGAGCGCCGCGTAAGCCAAGCTCTGCATTGATGAGATGTAAGCCGAGCCGCAAGCTCGGCTTTTTTATACGCGCAACCCAATCGCCTACGGCGCGACACCTCCGAGCATTGAGCATCGGTTTTTAGATCGCTCGCCAACTGTTCGTGCATGCTTATTGGCCTTTTCAGTGATTGCACCAACGATCACGCAGCGGCCCACACACATCACTTGACACAAGCTAAGGGTACGATTTTGACGACACACAACACTCCCACCAACACCCCCTCCCCCACCTATGTTTCTGCGACCTGGGCCGTCTTGGCCGTCGGTGCGTTCAGCTACTTGTTGGGGCTGTGGAACTCCACTTTTCAGCTCCATGAAAAAGGGTTTTATCTCGCTGTATTTCTCCTGGCGATGTTTGCCGCAGAGACCCTGCAGAAAACCGTCCGAGACCGAGAAGAGGGCATTCCTGTTACCCCTGTCTTCATGGGTATGTGCT
>CAKZUS010000013.1 GCA_937921805.1 uncultured Granulosicoccaceae bacterium | reverse complement strand
TGCAGACTATACGATCCGAGGCGCATATAAGAGGTCTCAGAGCAATCGTCATCCCGCCCGCCGCGCCGATGACTGTAATGCCGCACATCCCAGACGCGGATTGAACGCACAAAATCAAATTCAAATCCGCTGATATCAATATCAGCGCCACCACCCTGTGAAACCTGTGCCACGATCGCTTGCACAGGGCTGGGACGAGATTGCATTGGTGCGCTCATGGAAACGCCCATAGGGCAGCGCCAGATCTGCAATGGCGGTTCAATCGGCCAAGGTGTGATCCGCCGGATAAACACAGCGCGTGCATGGGCACATTCTGCTGAAGCTGGCCACCCACCAGCAAGGCAAAGCAGAATGGCGCAATCGACCTGATACGCTTTTGCAGGCTGCGGTGACACAATCGAGAGGAGAGCCGCGAGCATCACCCCGAGTAGCTGTTTCGAAAACAATAAGCCCATCTAATATCCTCCATATGGCCACCCAAGTCATAAAATGACCCGCTTTTGTTCAGCATTTCTTGAGGCGACACGCGCAATCAAGCGCATTCTCACACTGCGGCCGCTTTGTGGAATATATCCCGTAGAGATGACCGGGCTAATTGGCCGAAGTCAGGCCATGTATTTTAAAGAGCGTATAGGGCTAAACATCCAGAATCTAAGACATTCCAACGGATTGAGCCAAGAACAGTTAGCGTTAGCTGCACAGATTGATCGCAGCTACATCAGTGAAATCGAACTCGCCAAATCGTCGGTCACCGCCGACAAAATGGAGCAGATTGCCCGTGCCTTGGGCGTTGATCCAAGCGAACTAACCCTGCCGAGACATTGCTCCGTGGCGTTAATCGAGAAAAACCGCCTGAACGCCAAGCCAGTGGCAAAAATAAATTGCATCGAGACCGGTACGGAACTTGGCCTGTTATACCAATGGGAGAACGGCGAAACGCAGGTGGCGCTGTATAATACTAAACCTGTTGAATCTCCGCATGTTTCAAAGAAAAGCGCCGATTGCCGCTGATGTGAAATATAGAAATTTCCTCAACTGATTGGTCTCCTTCAACAGGTGAGCATCTCATGGCCGAGTATTGATGCAAAATCTCAGAATTGCGTCCCCAGCATGTCCTTTGAAAAGGTAGTTCGACGTATGCAAATTTAAGGCATCCTCAAAACGAAAGGAAACAAGGATGTCAAAAGCACAAACTATGAGCTCGAAGGCCGCAGCCCGTATTCAATCTGCAGGTGCGACCAAGGCAGGCGGCCAAACCGCCAAGGGAAGTTTTGCCGCACGTGCACAAAGTGCTGCCGCAAAAGGTTCTAACCGCTCCACCGCCAAGAAGTGAACCGTTCGGGATGGTGGTCACGCCGCCATCCCGCTATTGAGGTGAAAAATGTATTATTCAAAAGATAAAGAGTTGAACAAGGTTATTGCAGACGAAGTAAGATCCGGGGCGCGCTTCGTACACGGAAAAAAACATGCAAAGCTATTTCTAGCTGGTGGCGGTCTATTAGTCTTCTCGCGCACACCAAGTGATCGCAGGGCATTTCGAAATGTGAAGGCAGACCTGGCCAAACTCCATAGACATCAGGCTCAAATATAATGGTTTCCGATTTTACGCCTATTCCCCAACCTTCTGAGATCGTAGCGTTTCTGATCCGCGCGATGTCTCATGTCGACGACGCAAATGAGGCGGGCCTCAAAAAGGAGCTACAACGCCTTCGAAAAGGCAAACCGTTGTCCCCCGATGCGTCGAATGAACTTCTGAGGAAGCACCTTCGTCCTTTTTACGACGCGAATGGCAATCAAGATTGGGGAGCAACCGACCTCCTGCCGATGCTTCAGGAATATACCGAGCTATGCCTTCGCCTTGATTGTGCAGCTTTGCCTTCCGAGATCGTGCGTGAGGTTTTCGACAGGGTAGCATTCGGCTGTTTCCAAGACCTCTTTCGAAACATCTTGCCATCTACGGGTATTTCGCCACGAGAGATTTTTGGCAAGCCTGAGCAAGCTACACAACTCTTGTGGCAATCTCGCGTGAAAGACTTTGGGCTTACACGGCTCGCAGTCGAAATCGAGAGCCAACCCGGCTTGCATAGAGGCGTTGACAACTGGGTAGCGTCGATTAGCCGGTGGTCTAAAGGCGATCACGATGCCCAGATCAATACAATCCTGGCGCTGATGAAGAACTGGGATCGTAGGTTCGCACGTGCGCTGATGGTAGGTAGGCTATACCAACAGTACTGTAATCTCAGTTTGGTCGATTGTCGGAAACATATTCCGGGGTATGAAATCCCCCTTTCTCTGGACGCAATTCAGTCGGCGATTGCTGAGCGGAGGGAAACACCGGCCCTTCGAGAAAGTTGCGACCTCAGTGAAGCGCAACTGAACTCCATCAATGAAATTGCGCGTCTAACGGACCCACAGCGCAAGAAAGTGCAAAGTGATGCTGAAAGTATCGATGCGCATTTCGTGACCCTCGACAATTCCCTGTCTAGACAACCTCGTTTGGCGGGAATTGGTTTCTACAGAGGGCGCTATCTCGCCCAATTGGGAAAACTCGAGGACGCCCTGAATGCGTTTGATAGCGCAGCCAATTGGTTCCAATTTCGCAGCGCCGTTCAGCTGAAGAGCTGCCTTCACTACGTCCTGAACATTTCGCAGATGCTTGGGAAGCGACGGGTTTATGCGAAGTGGGAAGGGTTCTGTGATGGGCTTGATTTGGAAGTAGATATTCCAGATGCGAAACTGGCTGTGGCAAAGGACTTCCCAAACCTGTTTCCTGAAGCTGAACCGGTTTTCAAATCGCATCCCATCGAAAACTATTTACTTAACCAAACAAAATGGGAAAATCGTCCAGTCGACCTTAGGAACCCAAACCGAACCATAAAGGGGTATGGTCAGACGCCGACGCTGCAACTCGCGCTTTTTGCTCACCTCGGGCAAGTCGACAAGGTTCAGCAGCTATTAGACGCCGGTGCGGATCCTAATATGCTGGACCAAAACGGCGGCTCCGCGCTTTTGAACGCACTACAGGGTGGCAGTGATGCCTGTTTTTGGGTTCTGCTTCCGGTGACGTCCCAAGACGCAATCAATAGTCGAACCAAGGGTGGAAAATCCCCCTTATTTGAAGGGATTTCCATCGGGCGAGTTGACATTTTTCAAGGCCTTCTCGACCATGGGGCTGATGTTGAAATAAGAGGCCCACAGCAACAGACTGCTCTTTTTGAAGCGGTGGGGCACTTTGCAGATCCGAACGCTTTAGTTCAAGCAGCAATACAAACCGAAACACTGGGCCGCGATTTCCCTGCATTCTTGCGCAAAACGACCTCACCATTTCTGACGGAAGAAGCCAATGCGCAGTCAATGTCTCAATATGCACCAAATGAGTTGGCAATCCTGCCCGAGATAGCAAAGCACTTCATGAAAGGGGATAGCCTAGAAATACGTAAAATTGTTCAACTTTTGCTGGAGGCAGGCGCAGATGTGAATGTGGTGGTCCGAGATGAAAAGCTGACGCCATTTTTGTATGCGGCCGAAATAGGAAATCCGTGGCTTCTGAAGGCGCTGATCGATCATGGTGCTGATTTACGCTCACAGGACGAGCGTGGCGGCACAGCTTTGTCACGCCTTCACTTTTTTGGTCATTCTAGTCTCACTTCAGATTTTTTAAGCTGGCTAGCCCCATCGGATAGACTCTGGCTACGGGAGAAACCATTTCAATGAACAGCAGCCTTCCAACCGCACTTATTGGAACGCTCTCAAGATTTCGAAAAGCTGGCGCAGTCGAGGGCACGAGGGCGCTAGGTCTGTTACCTGTCACGATCTAATATTTCCAACACACGCCTATATTCCTCGCCAACCCACCGAACTTGCTCAAACACCTCACGGCGCAGCTGATCTTGGCAGCGGAAATAGCTCTCTGCGTCGCCGAAGTAATTTTCCACATCCACCCTCACCAGATCGGCATAGATGCGGATCGCTTCAGCATCCTCTGGGACGAACGGCGGGATCGGCGGCAGGCAGCTTTGCGCCAAGACCAATTGTCCGGCGCAAATCAAACTCGCTGAGATCCCCGCCACTCTCCTATTCATCATCGCAAGCACCTTGGTTTGTGGAATATTTTCCGATAAATGTCTTTTGAAGCATTCAT
>CAKZUS010000012.1 GCA_937921805.1 uncultured Granulosicoccaceae bacterium | reverse complement strand
GCGTCGCCGAGCGCCCAAATACGCCTCGACGGCGCGCGAGTGCAAGGGCCTCGGTGCATCAGCGCAGGCTTGGAGCAAGGCCAGACATTGCGCCCAGTACGCCAGCGCTTGCGCACGCGGCAAGGCCAGCCAGCTCACCAGCCCATCGGCACCCAATAAATGCGTAGCGCAATAGTCATCCAGCAGCACACTGGCGCGCAGATGCGTCAGCCACGGTAGCACCTGCACCGCTAGGCGCGCCTGGACTTTGCTGGCACTGGCAAACAGCGAAAAGCTCCCCGCACTCCCCCGCCATAGTTGCTCCAAGGGCACGCCATCGAGTTCCGTATTGTCTTGACGCGCCGCGCCTTGGATCAGCACTTCGCGCCGCTGCTGCCACTGCTGCTGCTGCACGATCAGTGCTTGTGCGTCGAGCTGCCCCGCAATCCCTGGTGCCAACTCGCCTTGCGCACGCAGCGTGTCGGTTTCTATTGGTGCGCCCTGCAGGGCCTGATCAAGCAGCGCCCAGCGCTGCAGCGCGGCAAACTCCGTCGGTTCTTCGTCGTCTACGCTGGCCCCGATTCGTGGCGGCACTGCGTCAAAGCGCATCCGATAGAAATAATGCATGGGCTGGCGCAGGCACGCCACCACCTCGACAAAGCGCGGCGCTTCAATGGTTTCGGCTGGCGATAGCGGCGTTGGGGAAAGCGCCGGAGGCGTCCACGCTGCCCGCCACGGGCTATTCCAAGAGCGCAGCCAGGGTTTAGGAGTGCCATGGGCGTCATACGTGTCATGACTCAGGTGCTGCGGCGAGAAAGCTTGCAGGGGAAAATCGCGAATCAGAGACGCACTGACGGGACCACCAGCATGGCTCCAGAGCGAGTCCAGATGATCTTGCAGTTGCGCCACGAGCACTGACGGCGGGCGCTCGCGAGCATCGAGATCGCTCTTGCCGACCCAGCTGATATAGAGACGCTGCTGGGCGGAGAGCAGTGTTTCAAGAAACAAATAGCGATCGTCATCGCGCGGGCGCCTGTCACCAGGGCGCGGCCGGGCCTGCATCAGGTCGAATTCGTCTCGGGGAGGGCAACGCGGAAAGTCGCCATCATTCATGCCCAGCAGACAGACCATCTTAAAAGGGACCGCCCGCATGGGCAGCAGCGTGCAAAAATTAAGCTTGCCTGCCAAAAAACGCTGCGCCAAGCCCTGTTCGCCCAGACTCTGGTGCAGCGCTTGGCGCAAGGCTGCTCGGGGCAAGACATCGTGGGCGCAGCCCGCCGCTTCGACGGCCTCCAACCACTGGGCCAAAACGCGATCGAGCAGATCGTGCATCGCCATCGCCTCGGGGCCTTTGCGACTCAGCAAGCGAGCGGCAATCCATTGTATCGACTCGACCCACTGGGTCGCGGTGGCAGCTTCAGGCAAGCGTTGTACCGCGCCACGTAAGGCTTCAACAAAACCCCACAGTGCCCCAGCAAGCTCTGCCCCCAAGCCTTGCACACTGCCCAGTGACGCCACGCCAGCCCAGGGCTGGTCTGCACAGGCGTAGCCACTGAGCAAACGATGCAAAGCGAAGCGCCAACTGTGTTCCTGCCAGGTTTCAGGCATATTCCAGCGCGCGCGATGGGCGGTGTCTAGCCCCCAGCGGGCGCCGGCTTCGGCCAACCAGCGCTTGAGCTGTGGCAGGTCTTGTTCTTGGACATCAAAGCAAGCCAGAATCGGCGGGCGTAGCAGCAATTCCAGCACCTCGGATTGACTCAGGCGCAGCGTGGGCAGCTCTAATAACGCTAGCAATGCCGCCGCCCACTCGCTCTCGGCACTGAGGTCACGGTCGGCAATCGTAAACGGCAAATAATGCGGATCATCGTGCTCAATCGTCCCAAATACCGCTCGCACCAAGGGGGCGTAAGTATTGACATCGGGCATCATTACGACAATATCGCGGGCTTGTAGCGCCGTATCAGCAGCCAAAGCGTGCAGGAGCTGATCTCGCAGCACCTGCACTTCGCGCAACGGGCTATAACAGCGCGCAAAACAGATTGAGGTATCCGGCGCCGCAATCGGTTCTGGCGTCTCAGGCAAGGCCTGTAAGTCAAGTACGCGCTGCTGTACCTGTGTAAGCAAACTCTCGCCACTATAGTCGAGAAAGACATCAAAACCTTGCTCGTCGCCCAAAGCCAGTGCGCCCAGATAATCCCGCCCGAGTCGCCCCCACGCTGCCAGCAGCGGCTCGGCGTCGAGGTACAGCGGCAGGCCTTCGAGCTGACTCCGGGCGGGGCTAGGTCGGTGTCGCTGCCAGCGTCGTTGCCAACTACGCCCCTCCATCACATCGCCCCAGTAATACCGGCAAGGGTTATGTAAGCACAACACCACCTGCACGTGCGAAGCCATCGCCCGCAGCGCTTCGAGACTCTGCCACGGCAAGCTAGAGATGCCCAGCACCAGCACACGTGGCGGCAGCGCGCGCGCCGTGTCGGCATTGAGCGCTAGCAGCCAATCGCGATGGACTTGGTCGCGCGATTGGCTGCGCAGTGCGGGGTCTAGGTCTTGGTGAAAAATGCGCCACAGCGCCGCTTGCCAGCGCAGAGTCACCGCGTCGTTCCCCGTCACATGGTGGGGTGAATCAAGCTGGTCTTGGTGCTCTCGCCAAGCCTCTAGCCAGTGCGCGCGGTACACCTGGTATTGATCAAACACATCGGCAATGCGCTGCGCAAGAGCCCATCGGCGCTGGGGATCACTGTGCACAAGATCCGGGTGTAGTGCCTGGACTGCTGAAGTCTCCAACAGGCGGTAGAGGCGCATGGCCATCGGCGCCTTATCAAACGCCAGACGACGCGGCACGCGCGCCTCGCCGAGCACGGTCCGATAGGCTTGCCACAAAAAACGCGCAGGCATTAAGGTCGCGATGCCTGCTGCGACGCCCTGTTCGGCCAGACCCAGCTTAAGCCACTGTCCCATGCCGTTGCTTTGCACCAGCACGGTTTCGTCTTCTAGGGCGCCCAGTGGCTGTGATTCGATCCACTGCAGGGCCATGCTACGCAAAGCCGACATGTCGTTGCTTTGCAGTACAAAAAAACCGGCTTCCGGCCGCTCAGCGTGCATTCTTTCCCCAGTCTTGCGAACTGGCTCTCACTATACCTTATGCCGATGACAGCTTAAGAAGTCCCAGAGCATGCCGAACTGTTGCATTACATCGACCAGTTTGGTCCCCTTTTCGGCTAGAGAGACAGTCATGCACAAACTCACTCCATGGTGCCTATTGGCAACAATTGGATATAGCGCGCTTGCCACTGCGCAAACCAACCCAGAGCTAGACGCCGTCGTCGGGCATGCTAACGAAGGCCCGGCGCCGAGGGTACACGTACAAACTGAAAACGGCATGATCGAGCTGCCCTATACCGTCGTCGAAGGGGCGATCATGGTCGAGGGGGACATGATCTTGTCACTCGATGCTGGCGATGTCCCGAGCGATAGCGCCTCGTTCTATGAAATCAACGGCGTGGCCTGGGTCAGTATCGGCGCGCTCTGGGCTGAGGGCATCATGCCTTATGTTTTTGCTACGG
>CAKZUS010000011.1 GCA_937921805.1 uncultured Granulosicoccaceae bacterium | reverse complement strand
TGTCTCCCCCAGCGTAGAGACGTTGACCAACGCAGCTTGGGCGCAGGCGATCAGCAGCATCACAAAGCAGATAAGGCCGACGCTGCTCATGATCACTCGATCGGTCGCGAGATAGCTGCGCATCGCGGCGCGCTCGCTGGCTTGCTGGCTCTTGAGGCGTCGCTGTGCTTCTGCAATATCAATCGGGATGGGGGTATTAGACATCGGTAGCGCCCTCCTCTCGCAGTCGTCTTACTATGGCGGCGTGTTGCCACACCCCCCACGCCGAGACTCCGACGGACCAGCCGGAGGCGGCGCCGATCCATTGCGTGATGGTGTCGGCGTAAACCCCACCGACGTATGACCACGTAACTAACGATGGGACAATCATCGCGACGAGCAGCATGCCCCAGCAAACAAAAAATTCAGAGCTCATGAGCGCACCCCCTTGAATGCCACCACTACACCCGCGAGGGCGAGCACAACGACAAACATCCCCTCCCCTGCTTCGCCGCTTGGCCACCACCCTGCCCCCTGGAGAAAATGCGCGGGCATCAGAATCATCTCGTTGCTCGCTTGGGCGAGCTGAGTCGCTTGCGCCGTAAGCCACGTGGTCACTATCTCTATCAATCTATCCATGTATCCATCCATCTATCTATCCATCTATGTAAGGTATCCATCTATCTATATTAGCAACTAGTTAAATATATGGATAGATAAATGGGAAAAAAGATGGATAGTTGCAAAAAAAATAGATACGCGCGATCATTCGTGTTACACGGATAGTTATAGAATATGGATACTGTTAGTTTAGGGAGAGCACAGACAATGCTCCTATCAGTGCATCGCCGGGCGGAGTGGAATGAGTACGAAGTTTGTTGCGTCGTCGCTCAGATCGCAGACATGCACCACCAAAAGCTGTCATTTAGTGGGCTAGCTAAGCAGCTAGAGATATCGCTCGCGGCGACTAATAAATGGCGCGTGGCGATGGCGGCGGGGGAGGTGCCGCGCATCTCAGCGCGGACGCTGCGCGATATGGTGTCGATTTATGCCGATGTGCTTGACTGCGATGCGTTGTGTGCCGAGTTGGGATACAAGTCAGCAGATATCCTAAACAAAACACTAGTTAGTTATTTAGATGCAAAAAAACGTGAGCTGGTCGATACTAGTAGCATGGACACGATCACAGTACATATAGAGCTGCCCGCCGATATCAGCGAGTTTGAAAAACTGATACGCATCGCGACCGCGCAAGACGCCAAGCCGACGAGCACGACGGCGTTAGCGAGGGTGCTGGGCGTCTCTATACCGGCCGCCAAGAGCTGGCGCGCGCAGCTGCAGGCACGCCAAGCGGACCCGACTTCAGAAATCAACATATTGCCAAGCAATCTGCAGTTCATGCTCGCGATCTACGGCCCGCACGGGAGCGGGCAGATCGATGGGAAGAAGCTCGTTGAGGAATTCGGGCGCGATCCGGCGCAGTTCGCGCGCTGGTTGTAGTAGTCAGGCGCTGGGTCAGCCTCACGAGTCGGGCGTGGCGGCGCGTTAACTCGGCATTGCGCTGCGCAAAAATACCGTTTTGATAGAGCAGCTCGCAGATGAGCTGCGCGTCGTCGGCGCTAGTTTGGCGTGCGAGTAGGGCGCTGTATTCACGCCCGTATATTTCATACTCCATCGTGCACCAGCCTGATCGGCGGAAGAGCTTCGGTCAGTGCTGTGCGCCAGCAGGCCGACCATTCTTTTTCATGCCCTAGATGTCGCTCTACCGCTGCGCGCGCCGCAGCGGCGGTGAGGCAGGTCGCGACACGCACACGGCGATCACCGCGTGTGACGTAGGCGGCGTGTTCTTTTTGGCTGAGGTGCTCAACCCAGCCTCCGAGCGTATTGGCGGTGCCGTATCCACTGAAATCTCGGCTGATGTGCCAGCTTGCGGGGGTCATTGGCTTGTCTCCTGGATGGGGGGTTTGAGTCCTAGGGCAGCAGCAGTGGCTTGCTTAGCAGTGCTGATGTTGGCTCGATTGTGCAAGGCAGCAAAGCGCAGGAAGCGCCCATTGTTGTGCTCTATACGATCCCAGCGCCCGTCTGTATCTCGATAAACAATGTTGCGGGGGATTGCTGGCACTTTGGCACGTATATCAGCCATGACGAGGGCGATGCTATTGGTCACGCTCGGGGCGGGCGTATCGCCGCTGAGATCATCAATGACCAGTACGCCACCGATGAGGTCGAGCATGTATATGGGCGCTTGGGTAAAGAGGTCAGGCTCGTTGGCATTGGCGCGCTGCGTGGCGATGTACTCGGCGGCGCATTGGGGGCCTATGCCTCGGATGATGCTGATCGGGTTGGTGAGGGGGCGACTGCAAACGGCGCAGGCGGGGGTGTCAGTCATGGGGGGTCTCCTTTTTAGCGGGGGGGGGGTGAGGTTGGGCGCACTGGGCGCACCAAAAAAGTACCCCCCTATGTGAAAACAGGGCGCACTCGCCGCACCAGTATTTTCAAGAGTAGTTTTTTTCATACATATCAATGCTTTACAAAACTCCGTCTCTGCGAGAGTAAAACGCACCGTCAACGCACCGGCCGCACCGCATAGTGGTAAGTAACTGTTTTTTATAGAAATAGACGGATATAGCAAAACGCACCGTAAACGCACCGAGCGAGCGCACCAGTGCGCTAGTGGTGCGTTTGTATAGAGATAGTTAATATATTGATATATATAGTTTTTATTGATAGGTGCGTCCGGTGCGGCGGTTTTGCACACAGGGGGCTTTTTTTCGCGCTCTCTGGGATATGGGCCAAAAATAGGGGCATGGATCATGACTGTGGCTCTCGTCTGAATAAGAAGCAGCTGCGGGTTTTCCCTCTATCGATCTCGCTTTTTACGTTGCCAGTCTTGATAAATGGATGCTTTTTGCAGCCTCTCAGTGGCTCGTATAGCTCTTTGAGGGGGGGGATGGTGTAGTGGTTGGATCTGGCGAGGCGCTCGATCTCTTTGAGGCTGATGGCGATGATGTCGGGGTCTTTGGAGTGGTTGACGGACTCGAGTCCTAGCAGCTCGATCAGGTCGAAGAACTCTTCGACGATCAGCGGGTCGCCGGAGATGATCCGTTCACGCTCTTTGGCGGCTGCTATTGCTGCGGCCTCGGCCCGTTGTAGGTGCTCGGCTAATTGCATGGCGGGCACGAGTATGCGCAGCGCATGCATCAGGGCGATTAGCTGCGAGTGGTTGTGGATGACGCGGGGGTGTTTGATGCCTTCGGCTTTGAGCAGGGCGCGGGCGGCGGCGTAGTGGGCAAAGAATGCGCCGGTGATCTGCGCCTCATTAACGAGGGCTTCGCGTATGAAGGCAGCGACGACGTCGGGATCGAGGTCGTGTAAGCGGGCGGCGGCTTTGTCACCGGCTTCGCTGAAGTGGTCTCGGGTCCAGGTTGTGCTGATAAATCGGCTGGTTATCTGCTCGGTGCCGGTGATTGCGGCGTTTTGGATGAACAAGAGCGCGCCGCGAAAAGGCGTCTCGATGGTCTCATTGCCGGAGGTGGCGCGCCCTCTGGTGCTCAGTGCGTTGCCATCAAAGGCGTCTTTGAATCCGTCCATGTCGATCATGCCACCGGCACGATCGCTCTCGATCAGGGCTAAGGGTCCGGCTAGCTGCCCCAAGGCTCGAGGAAGGCCTCGCAGGGTCGTTTTACTGGGGTCAAAGCCCTCGTATCCCGCGCGGCCACTGCATGTCTGCCAGAAGCGCAACGCGGCAGACTTGCCGGTGTTGGCTCGGCCACACAACTCTAAAAAAGGAAATGAGCTGTGTTTCTTTCTGATTTGATTTGCGAAGAAACTACCTAGCCAGTACGCGGCGAGAATATAGCCGTTGTCATGGGTGGAGAGGATGTAGTCGTCCCACCAGCTGGTATCTAGTGGGGAGGTGCTGAGCGATATGTTGATCTGTTCAAGTCGGGTTTTGACCTGATGGTCTCCAAAGTCGAGGTATTTCTCGTCGTTGATCTCTACGATTTGTCCGTGGCGACACCCCCATGTTTTGTAGACATAGCTTTGGCTGTGAGCCTCATATCCGACGTGGTCGATGGTGGCAACGCGCTTGCGCACTTTCCAGTTATCTGTAACGTACTCAAAAGCTCGGGTGTTTTTCTTGAAACGAGCAAGCGGGATATAGGTAAGCAGGGCTTTGCTGAAGGCTGCGGGGTCGGTGAGTGAGGCCCCAGGAATGCTCATGGTCGCTGTCGGTTGGCCATCGGCCAGCTCGACTCTAAAGCAGTATTTCGGCTCGATCTCGCCGTCTATTTGCTCGATGTAGATGAGCGTGGGGTCGCAGTTGCTTACTGGTTCGATCCGGCAGTAGCGGCTGAAAAAGTCACGCCCTCTGTCTGTGATCTCGAGCAGCTTGGAGTCGATGATGTCATTGACGTGGCACGGCCAAAGATCCTGGTATCTCGGTGCGTTGGTGTTTTCATCTCCATAGTCTTTCGCTAAGGCGTCGACGTAGCCGTTGCCAACGTCTGTGCTCCAGAGCTGTTTGTTGTGCGAGAGCACTCTAAAACCACGGCTGGTGTGACAGTATTGGTAGTAAGCCATTTCGTCGACGGTGCCAGCGATGCACATTCGGC
>CAKZUS010000010.1 GCA_937921805.1 uncultured Granulosicoccaceae bacterium | reverse complement strand
CTGCATCGCCGCTTGGTTCACCACCCGATACTGACGAATTCCGTCACCTGCATCTTTTTTGCGCTTGATAAAAGCAGGCGGATCGACCACCACCCAGTCAAACACCTCACCGCTTTGGCGCAAATCGCGCAACACCTGCAGCGCATCGCCGCAGCGCGTTTGCACGCTGTCGGCAACGCCGCTGAGGCGCGCAGAAGCATTCGCCGCATCGAGAGCGCGTTGGGATTGATCCACCAGCAACACCTCACTGGCCCCCGCCAACGCCGCACCAATGCCCCAGCCACCGAGATAAGCGTATAAATCCAGCACACGCGCGCCCTTGATCGCTGGAGACAAAAAACGCTCGCGGTTATCGCGCTGGTCATAAAACCATCCTGTTTTTTGTCCCGCTTCCACGTCAATGGCAAAACGCGCAGCGCCTTCGTGCACCGTGATCTGCTCGGGGAGTTCGCCGTGTGTCTCGCGATAGCTTGGCAACTGCTCGACGCCTCTCGCTGGGGTGTCGTTATGCCATACGAGGGCCTTAGCGCCGCTAAGCTCCAGCAACAGCCCCTGCAGCGTGTCTTTCCAGCGCTCCATGCCTGCAGTATTGATTTGCCCCACCAACACATCGTCGTAGCGATCGACAATCAAGCCTGGTAGCGCATCGCCTTCGGCGTGGACCCAACGGTAGAACGGCTCGCCATAGCGCTGCTCACGCCAGTTCAGCGCGCTCACCAAACGCTCGCGTAGCAAGGACGGGCCAAAATTGGCGCCGCTGCGAGTCAGCAGACGTACGCTAATCAAGCTATGTGGATTGACATAACCACTACCGAGCTTTTGCCCTCGGGCACTCAGCACCACCACCGGCTCGCCAGCTGGCATCGTCTTGAGAGCTGTTTTTTCGGTATCAATTTCATTGCTATACACCCAGCAATGCCCAGATTTGACCCGACGCTCTTCGTTTTTCCTCAGAATAACTTCGCGCACTACTGTTACTCGCCCCAGAAAACGCTCATAGTAGAGCATGTGGAGCCGCAAGGAAAAAAGTCTGATGAAATGGTTTGCTCTGCTGCGCGCAACATGGCGTGTGGCACACATGGTGATTTTGCTGCTAGAGGGTATCGCTCATTTGGTGTTTCAATTCCCCAAAGACCCTTTAGACATGCAGAGGCGGCACTACGCCATCCAACAGCGCTGGATGAAAAAAGTGCTCAAGGCCTGCGCTGTACGCTTGCAGGTTCATGGCCACTCTCAGCACGCCCTAGACGATTCGAAGGGCTATCTCGTGGTATCAAACCACATTAGTTGGCTCGATATCATCGTGCTGGGCGCGGCCTTCCCTACTAGTTTTCTCTCCAAAGCAGAAGTGCAGCACTGGCCTGTGGTCGGTTTTTTGGTCCGCCGCTCGGGTACGGAGTTTATTGCTCGGGGCCAGCACCAGTCCGATCACGTTGCTGCCCGCTTGCACGAGCGCATAGCACGCACCCAGAGCGTAGCGTTTTTCCCCGAAGCGACCACGGGCGAGGGCATCGCACTCAAACGCTTTCACGCGCGCTTGTTCGCTGCAGCCGAAGAGGAAAAAGCCCAGGTCTTACCGATAGCTATTCGCTATCGAGACCCGCGCCTTATTGCTTTTGGCCCCAAGCAGAGCTTTGTGGGGAATTTGTGGGAGGTGCTGCAGCAACATCACGTTGATGTCGAAGTTATTCTCACCCCACCACTGTGCGATCGCTCTCGCGATACGCTAGCGAAGTCAGCTCACGCAGCCGTAGCGCAAGCCCTTGACTCCACCGTTGAGTCAGTGCCTAGGCTTTAGCTTTGAGTGCATCGTGACGAATCGCCGTCAATATGCGGTCTTCAAGCTGACTGCGCAGTACCAGTGCCTGTCCCACTTTGGGAATTTCGACGGCTAAAACCTCAAGGTCTTCGGCGTCTTCATCAAAGGCGTCGTACTTGTCATTAAATGCCACCAAAAACTCGGTGGTTGCAAACAAATCAGCTCCTACTTTAATTGCAGCAGCACGAATCGCTTCTCGGCGCTCCTTGCCTTCTTGAATGCGTTGATAAATCTCAAAGTGTCCCATCGCAAGATAGTCAATCATGAGCTGAGTAAAGGGGCGCAGCAGATGCGGCTGCACAGAGACTTTCTCAGCATCCGCCACATCACTGACTCCCGCTAGGAGGCAATAACTGACGAGCACTTGCTCACGATGTTCTATTAACCGATCGACGACGTTGATAATATCAGAGCGTTGATTCAGACCTTGAGTAGTTTGTTGGTTGGTCTCGGACATTAGGCGTTCCTCCACTCATTGATGCCGTATTCAGTCGGTCTTACATGACCTTCGCGTAACATAGCAAAATCTATTCCAATACAGAATTTGCGCTCATGTCAGTGCACCTGACAGAAAGTTCAATTTGATTCGACATCCACAATATACTGTGAGAACGCAGCCTCGGGAACTACTTTTTGAGGCAAGCTCCGCCCACGCATTCCCACGCCCTGCGCATCGACGCTGCCGGGGTCGCCGCTGACAAGCGGATGCCACGAGGCCAAGCCACGCCCCTCAAAAACCCGTCGGTAAGCACAGGTATACGGCATCCAGTGCGCAATCTCGGCGATGTTCTCGGGGGTGATCACGACGCACTCGGGCACATAGCGCTGACGCGTCATGTAGCGCGTACACAAGCCCGTATCGCTGGCATACAGGTCACAGGCCACGCAGGTCTGGGCAATCTCCTGCGTCTCCTCGTCGTGCAAGCGCACCATGCAGCAACGACCGCACTGGTCGCACAAGGCCTCCCACTGCTCGCTAGTCAAAGTGTGGAGCGCCTGCTCCCAGAAGGGCTTAGCGATGGTAGGCCTCCACACGCGCGACCTCGTCGCGACTCCCCAGAATCACTGCTACGCGCTGGTGCATATGCTCGACACTTCGCTCTAGCGGAGACTGGGCGCCTTCGCTCACTCGTCCGCCTGCCCGCTCGACCAGCCACCCCAAGGGATTGACCTCATACAGCAAGCGCAGCTTAGCGCTGCCATCGCGCTCTTGGGGATACATAAACACTCCTCCCCGATGCAGTATCCGGTGCACATCAGCGAC
>CAKZUS010000009.1 GCA_937921805.1 uncultured Granulosicoccaceae bacterium | reverse complement strand
CTCACCTCGGCGCAACAGCATTGGGGCAATCGCCCGTGGTGTGCAGGCGGCACGTATGTGCCCAGCGGACAAGAGTGCCGCAGCGCCGCCCGCGTCGTACCCAATCTAGACGTAGAGTCTTTTGTGTTGTATCGCTTTGATACGTTTGCCGAGGCCAGTGTCTTTAGCGATAGCGATGGCGATGGACACGGTGATGCACAAGATACAGAGGTTTGCGTTGCACAGAGTGCGCTCGGCGCCGATGCGGTAGGTCGTATCGACAACCCCGGTGCTGAGGTATTGCGCGTTGCTGCCAGCGATCCAGAGCCTGTGAACCATTACGGGCAGGTGTATTGGTATCGCATTGCAGCGATCGGTAGCAACGGCGTCCCTAGCCCTCTTAGCGCGCCGTATCGTATCAATGCGCCGGACTGGCGTCGCCCGGAGACGGGCAGTTATACGTTGACGCGCTTTGATGCCAAAAACGGCACGCAAGCTGTTGACTGGATCACTGGCGATGACTTAGAGACGGATCTGACGCTCACCATCACCCCGCCAGCAGGGCACTGCGCCACGCTCTTTCTGCGCGTAGACCAGCAGTTTGTTGTCCATAGCACGAGCTGCGCTCAAGAGGCGGCCACGTTGGAACATGTGCTGCAGCCTGGCGATTTTGATGCGTTTTATGTCGTCTCTGATACCAATAACAATACCCGTACCGTCGTGCTGCCTCGCAGCCGAGTGGTCGATACGAGTGCTGCGCAAGCTGCGCCGCAGATCGAGTCGCTAGAACTCGTCGATGGGGAGGCCCAGGTGCGCTGGCGCAATGGTGGTGACTTGGGCACGCTGCTGCGTTTAGAGCGCCAGGACGCACAAGCGCAGCTCGCTAGCACCGAAACGCAGGTATACCACGCACCACAACACGGCCCCAGTCTGTGGCGTGCGACGCTTCCCGACGCGCTCACCGAGACAGAACTGTGGTGCGTGACGGCAAAGAGTCTGGCTCGCCCCGGCAGCGAGGCGGGGTCGGACTGGAGTCCTCGCCACTGTCAGCGCCTTGCCAGAAATGCACCGGCTCCAGATTATTTGCCGTGGCCGGAGGTGGGGGCTTTTCGCCCGCAAACGGCCTGGCCTGCGCAGTGTATCGACCAGCACGCCGCTATTGTGGTGGCCCAAGATACCTTGCAAGCAGGGAAATGTAACCTGCCGCTCGATATTCGGCCAGAGATCAGCGATAGTCGCCTCAGGGGCTGTTTCGTCGAGAGTGATGAAGTTGCTCTCACCTGGCAACAGCCCCAGTTACTGGTGTTCCGCCAGCGCCGCAAAGGCGAGAGCGAGGTTCGTGACTACACCGAGATCACGCCGTGGCTAGAGCGGGTGCACTGGCACCGCTTTACCAATCAGGCCAATGAGGCGATGATCGGCGCGGATGACCCGTGGTTTTTCATTGCGCGCAATCTGAGCGTGGGCAATGCCCAGCAAGATACGCTCTTGTGGCGTGACCCCGAGCCAGCGCGAGAAGGCTACGAAGCGCGTTACTTACTACTGCGCAAAGATGTCTACGGTGCAGTGCGATCGGTGTTTCACAGCGATTGGATGAACTGCGCAGAGGACGCGCCATGAGGAAGCTCTGTCGCGTCGTACTGGCAGTAATGCTGGTGAGCAGCAGTGCCCAGGCACAATGGTATTGGAGCCAAGGCCCCGAAGGGCTGATTGAGCATCCAGCCGCGTACGACTGGCTGCACGATGCGCATATCGACAATGGAGCCTGGAAAGCGCGGCTCCCCAGTGGCGGAACGGTCGCGCTCAGCCCGCCGCTTGATGCCGCGGTGGTCGTGAACCAAAACGCGCTGAGCCACGGCGGCGCCCTGTCGTTGTCCCAGTCTCTGCCGACCCCTACTTGGACGGGGCAACTGACGCTCACGCCAGCGTCTAGCTCCGTGGTGGGCACTAGCGAGTGGCGCATAGAAGTACTGCGCGGGGCCTATCAGGGCACGCTACGCCTCGATATCAAGCTCGATGGCGCCACGACGTCGCTGAGCATGCCCAGTAGTCACACCCAGTTGACGCATACTTTTTTTGTCGTCGAAGCGGGGGAGCACCTGCTGAACCTTACGCTGCACGATGCCAGCGCTGAGCTAGAGACACTACGCCATCGATTTACGACAACTAGCGTGGCGCCAGTGCAGCGCGATAGCGACTTTGATGGCATTCCTGATCTAGTAGAAGTGGCCCTCGGCATGCACCCCCTGCAGCATAGTGACGCGCAGCGCGACCTGGACGGCGACGGCTGGGGAGACCTCGACGAGTTTTTGCGCTTCTCTGACCCGAGAAACGAAGACGACCAGCCGCAGGACAGTGATGGCGACGGCTGGAGTGATAGCGATGAGCAATGGCGCGGCACTGAGTCTGGGGCGCTAGGCTCTGATGCGCGCGCTTGGGCGCATCTTGATTATCCCGTGGTGGAGGGGCTGTATCAGGTAGAACGTCTGCTCGAGAATCAATGTCTGTTCTGGGACCCCGCGTTGGGCTGCCAGGCGGTGTCCTCAGCTGTGCAAGACCTGCACTGGCACGCCTTGGGAGGGGCGGGCGTGGCTCTGAGTGAGCTGCTTGATGCGACGCAGTGGGGAGACTTTGCTGGCAGCGAAGAGGAGCTGGCGGAGCACTTGCCTCTGGCTAAGCGGCTCGAACAGTTGCGAGATCGTGGCCAGAGCACGCGCGATTGGCGAGTGAGCGCGCACAGAAACGCCTTAGTGTGGGCGGCGACTGACGATGCGGCGGATCGGCATTACTGGCTCAACGCCGTGGCCGATGTCGATATATCGCGCCTAGAGCTAGCGCACTGGAGTACGGCAGAACAATGGCGAGAGGCGGTGCATGCTGCACTGAGCACGGCGTTGGTACAGCGACACAATCTGTATATCAGCAAGGATGCTGATCGCTTTGCGAAAGCCTTGTGGGCGGCACTGGCTCTTGAGAGCGGCGTGCATGACGCCACGCCGCAAGCGGTGCCTGCCGAGTTCGACGAGTATGCCTACACAGTACTGCCCAGCGTAGAGCTAGGTGTGCGCGCTTTACAAAAATGGAAGGCGATGGAAAAGCTGATGGACGTGCTGGCGGAGCCAGACCCGTTGCCGTTTATCAACCGCCGCGCGAGTGTGCGCGAGGATCAGTGTCTCTTTGACGAAGCCACATCGCAGGCTGCCAGTAGCGAGCAGTTGGCTGCGGCCTGTCCCAATGGCTCTGTGCTGCTGTGGACAGACTGGCTCGATATGTTGCAGCAACGCGATGCACAGTACTATGCTCTGCGCCTGCTGCGCTGGGCGCAGCGCTACCGCGATGCTGATATGAGCCAGGAAGATTCTTTGGCCGAAGCCGACTTAGACCAAGACGGAATCAGCAACCGCCAAGAACTCGGTGTTGTCGGTGTGCCCAATAGCGACTTACACCAGATCGATAGCGACCAAGACGGTACGCCCGATGCCTTGGACCGTTGCCTCGCCACGCCAAATCGCGCCTGCACGGACGAGGCGGCGCCTCAGCTGCGGTGGTCGAGCATCAATGCAGCCGAGCCTAGCCATGTACAGACTCCCAGTACCGCATGGCTATTGCTCGACCGTGTGCGCACAACGGGTTCGGCCTCTTTGGCGCTAACAGTCGAAGCGCAATCGACGGCGACTCGCGGTATCGATTTTGAGCTGGATGCCCTGCAAGTGCAGTGGGCGCCGGGGCAGCGCGTACAACGCGTGCCGATTCGAGTTCTTCAAGACGCTCAGCCCAACGAGGCCCTAGAGCATATTGTCTTTTCCGCCTCGTCCCCTAGCTCTGTATTGGCCTCTGAAATCATGACGGTGGGCATCACGGATACGGCCCCCGATCTGCCCCGCGTCAGCGTGCAATGGCCTGCGAGCATCGCCATAGGGGGAGACTACCCACTGCGCATTGAGACACAAGACGACCCAAGCGGGCAGGGCTTGTCGTATCGCTGGGAACTCCTGGATGCTCCGAGTGGTTGGGAGCTGATTGATGGGGTGTTGCGCGCTGGTGCTACTGCGGGCAGCGGAGCGCTCACCATGCGCCTCTACGCTGAAGACGTGCTAGGCGGAGTGGCATTGGACACCAGTCCTGAGTACCTCATTGAGGAGGCGATGTTCACGATTAATAGCGACCCCGAGACGCTGCAGTTGACTTTGGGCGAGACGACATTCGTTGAGCAAAGCTGGCTGGAAAAATGGGTCGTCGGCGCCCAGCAATGGCAGTCCTCGGGTACAGACGATGGTGTTTGGCAGATCACTGTCGAAGTCGTCGATGGCGGTTATGCCGTGACGCCGCGATTATCGCCACAGCTCCAGGTTGACGCCATGGAGCGTATTGATCTCAGTGAGTCGCTGATTCACGGCGAACAACTGGTGCAGAGCAGTAACCTCAGCCAAACGCTTGTGCGGTATCGCGCAGCAGTCGATGCTGACGCCGCGGTGGAACTCGGCCCGTCTGACTCCTTGTTTTTGGACTCGCAATATTTAGGAGAGCAAGGGGCGGCCAAGCTCTTCTTTACTAACTTTAGCGAGCGATCTGTGCTGCACCAAGGCCGCTGGGGAGAGGACTTTGATGCCATTGCCCTGCCTGCACAAATTGACTACAGCAGCACACCTATTGTCGATATGAAACGCGATCTTGTTTTGTATTGCGCACCCACCGTCGAGTTTGGCAGCGAGAACGCCTGGGTGAAGCTGATGGCAGAGGAGCAGGAGCCGTGGCAGTGGTTGAGTGGGGACAAGCCTGAGCAGTGCCTGACGTCTGCCGATCCAGGCCAAGCGGCAGTAGCGGATTGCAATACCTACAGCGTGCTAGATATCTATCAGGGACGCTACTTGATTGAGCAATACGCGGGCAAAGTGTTTCGTCTGAGCGATGCCTGCGACTATCCCGAGCTGATTCTCGATACCCAGCAAGTTATTTACCCACTGAGCGAGGAGCTTGTACTCGCCTCTGGCGACCAAAGTCTCCAGCTCTATCAACTGGGCCAGGACGGACTGCAAGCCCAAAGCATTATCGAGACCAGCCCCGATTTTCGTGACAGTTGGTATGCGGTCAATGATCTACAAGGCGTATTGCGGTATATCTTGGCGTTGCGCAGTAGCGGCGCCTCAGACACGCGTGTTGTAGAGCTGTATGACGAGCGTGGTGCCTTGCAGCAACGCATTGTGAGCGATCAAATTTCTGCGAATGAAACGCCTAGCGAACTGTATTGGGATGGCGAAACGGTTGTGGCTCGGTTTAATCACTTTTCTGCTAAGCCAAGAATCGTTCGTATTTTCAATGAACTAGCTACAGAGGAAAGCGCTGTGCAGCAGTTTCTTTTGGGCACGGTGCCGATGGCGCTAGTGCAACAAGAAGGCGGCTTATGCAGCGTACACGCGCTCTTACAAGAGGGCTTAGGCGCGCAATGGCTAGACAGTATTGACTGCCATGCCTTTAGCGTAGATGCCGAGAATCCGCGGGCGCTGTACTACTACAACGCGAAAGGGGCGCTCTATGGCGCACCGTTCACCGCCCAAGAGACACGCGAATGGCGCATCGCAGTGAGCGCTGGCGCGCAGCAAGGCGTCTTGAAAATCCCTCTGTCGATAGGAGCACGCGAATGAAGCCCTATGCGTTTTTGCTCTGCGCTGCGCTCGTCGCTTGTGACTCTGGTACATCTCGTGCTCCCGCAGCGGCGGCTAGCGGCGCTGATAAGCTAGGCACTAGTGCTACCGGCGCCCCTGATACCTCCGATGCCCCCGGTGCCCCCGGTGCCCCCAGTATGCCGACGAACACAGCGACAAATACGGGGACAAGCACCAGCACGGCGACAAGCACACCGCCATCAAACTCACCGGCCAGTGCGCCAGTGCTGGTGTCCTCGCCTCGCTCTGCGTTAGAGGGTCTCGCTTCGTCGCATTTCGACGCGCTGGCGCCGCTGGCGCAGCCCCTTGGCCTGTCGGTGCATCACGCGGGCGACTGGTGGTGGAGTGACAAGCTCTTACTCGCGGGAGCGCGGTATCGCATTGATGCTCAAGCGAGTGAGAAAGCGGTGATTTGGGGGCATAGTGCCGGCGGCTGGGTGGCGCTAGAGCGGGTCGATACGAGTTTGCAGTTCATTGCTCCTGAGTTTGCGATTGATGCGCTATTGCTGACAGACCAAGGCGCCGCCTCGGCACGTTTTGGGGTGCAGTGGCAGCAGCTTCAGCCTATCGCGGCGCTCAGATCAGCCACGGTGCGACAAGGCGAAGAGATTGACATCGCTCTTATCGGCGCGCAGCAGGATTGTCAGCTATTGCAAGATGGGCAGGCCGTTGATACGCCGCGCATAGAAGCCGCCACGACGGTGTCGTGGCAGTGGCAATGTGGTGACAGTGTCACGGGGCCTGCACTGAGCGTGACGCCGTGGCGCCCGCTTCGTCTTGCTGTCAGCGGAACGGTATACACGCCCAGCACGGTGCAGCAAGACGAACACTTGTGGTTACAAGGCGATAGCAGCGCCCGAGTGCTCTTACACCAGAATCAAACCAGCTACCGCTTGTATATCGGCCCCGATGATGAGCAACTCAGCCTCAATCCCATTGCCCTGGGGCTGGGGGCTTTGCATTCGCGCATGCCTGGAATTGATGCTTGGGCGCGGCGTGGGTTTGACTTCTCCGCAGTGCCTGAGCTGGTCGCGCTAGGCGAGGCGATTGCCCAGAATGCGGCCACCTGGCAGCAGCAGCAAGCGGCATTTGATGCACTGCATGCTCAGTGGCAGGTACAGCCCGTGCGCCAACCACAGCGCGCCCTCACCCGCACTGTTGCACGTACCCGTGTTGATTTACCTGTTATCGATGTGGTGGCGCCGCAGAATGTCTTGGGCGTTGCGCGCAATCGATACGCCAATTTTGGCCTTAGTACCGTTGATAGCGCACTGCTGAATCTCGACCTTGAAGTGAGCCTGAAAGCCTCGGTCGCCAATGCCAAGCCCACTGTGACAGTGTGGCCGAGTGATCTCTATGTGATCAATGACAATCGTGTCTTTGCGAGCTATGCCATCAGCTCAAAAGAGGGCAGCACGGTGTGGCGGGACCATATCTCAGCGGGCAGTGCTTCGGCACTGGGCGAAATTGCGGCGTATTTTGATCCCAATATTATGGGAGGCAACTGGGGAGGCATTGCCAACCTCAGCTCTGTCGATGTTCCCACCGGCCTGATTGATGGAGTGGAGACGAGCTTGTGCCACGGTCGTCACTGCCGCGTTGATATTTTAACGGGCGGTCTCGACCTGCTCGCCAATCCCTCGCTGACTCCGAAAGAGCGCGCGACTACCGAGATTTTGCTGCACAAGACCCTCATTGAGCGCTTAGTGATTCCTCTTGTTGAGCAATTCATTCCTTTGCTCAGCGATCAGCAAAAAGCCCTCTTTGGTTTTGCTTTGTCATACTGGGCCTCAACTCCCGATTTCGCCAGAAAATTCGCGGCGGCAGGCAACGCCGCTGATGTACTGGCGGTATACAGTGACTACGCAATTGGGGTTCTCGAAAACGTTTTGACCCGCCCTGATGTGTTGGCCAAGATAGTCAGCGGCAGCACCGGCACAACCAAAGCTGCTGCGAATGCCGCGATGCAAGGGTTGGCCAAAGGCGATGCGGCGATTGAGCAGCTCAATAACTACCTCGTTCCTGCAAAAGTCGCCGCACGCGCTAATGTCATTGCCAAAGCCATCGAGCTGCTCGACTGGGCCGCGACCATTGGCGAGATTGCTTTTACCCCTAAACGCATTCGCTTTGAAATATTCAATAAAGCAGAAATAAGCAGTGCGAAGTTGCTGATCGTCAAAGACAATAATACGCCGCAGTATGATTTGACCCTTATCGGGCGCCATCTCAATCCAGAGCTAGAGGGGCAAACCCCCGTCTATCCTAGTGTTGTCTTGCGCGATAGCAGTAGCACCCCTAATGAAGCCCGCTGGCAGCTCGCTAGCGCCAATTATATCCAAGCCAGCACAGATGAAACCATCGTCGAAGTGCGCGAGAGCAATATGGATTTGCTCGTTGGCTGGGTGGAGCCTATCAGTGCAGAACTGCAATGGGTCTCTAGCGTATTGTTCGATGATTATCCCGAGGACCGCTATACCATTCGCCGCGAGCTAGACGCCAGCTCAGAAGTTGCGCCCAGCTTGCTCGGTACTCTTGGCACGATAGGCGTGAACAATGCGATTCCGCTAGGCTCAATTGTTCAGCTCGAAGGAAACCGTCTGCCGCAGTACGCCGAGGCCGTGCGCTTTATCGGTGATACCAAGACTTACACCATCCCCATCGACGCGCAGGAGCGTGCGAATCCTTCATCCGGCAGCAACTCTGTATTGACCTTCACCCTCAAAGGCGTTCCGATTGGCGACTATCGCGTGGAGGTGCAGTTTGTCGAAGCGGTGAAAGACATTGCTATCAATGATCCTGTTTTCGTGACCGTCTCCAACATTTGGGGCATGACCATGGCGGATACGGGGGTGATGCTGGGCGATGACACGGTGAAGGTCGAGTTCTTTCGCTCTATCAATGGCACGCAAGCGGACACGAGCGCGACTATTACACCAGCGCATTTGAAAGACGGGGCGAATTTTGGGGTGCCTTTCGCGCCGAAGAAGATTATCGTGCGATGCATCAATGGAGGGCAAGATGGACAGTGCACGCCATCGCTGCGCCTTTCCAAGGGGCGCTTCACTTCTGGCAAGCGCCAAGAGCAGGCCTACACAACGTCAGGGAATGCCGTGGAGTTGTGGCTCTAGAAGCGAGACGCTGAAAGAGTTTTGTTTCTTACCAATGGGTGCAGAAAACTGGCATGAGGAGGCAGGGATCACCATACTCCATGTGCTGCCCACTGCACGCGGCATTGCTGATGCGCATAGTTTTAATAACTAAGTCTCACTCACTCGTTACCGATTTCCCAGTCCAATAGTGATGCAGGAGCCATAAAGGCCGGACCGTGCTACAGCGCCTCTTCTCGCTTGTTTTCTTCTAGAGACCCGCGCAGGGTATGCTATGTGCTTAGAAGATGAAACGTTTCATTTTTAAGCAGTTTGCCCTAGGAGTTAAGCATGCGATGGTTGACAGGTGGATTAACGCTATATGCTGGAGTGCTGTCACTGATTCCCCATGCTTACGCCGCGCCGCAGGTGGAGGCGGTGGCGCCCCGGATTATCGGTGGAGTGAAAGCACAGAGCGCAGCCTATCCCTGGATGGTGGCCTTGGTGCGTGCCAGCGGTAACCAGTCGCAGTTTTGCGGAGGGAGCCTCATCAATGCAAGCTGGGTGCTCACTGCGGCGCACTGCATCGAGGGGGAATCGCCCGAGACGATCAGGGTTCTCATTGGTACGAATGATCTCAACAATCGTGCTGACGCCGAGACGCTGGAAGTGTCGCGGATCATTCAGCACTGGCAATTCGGAGACAATCTGGATAATGATTTCGCGCTGCTAAAACTTGCCGATACCACGTCGTATCAGCCTATCGCCCTGTCGAGTGTGAATTTTGATAACGGCCTGCCAGATAACGAATCGCTAGTCGTGACGGGGTGGGGACGGACCTCCAACGAAGACAAAAGACAGGTATCCGATCAACTGCTCGAAGCGACGGTGCCGCTACGCAATCGTGCGGAGTGCGCACAAAATTATGCAGCGTTAGACAGTATTGCGATTACTGACAATATGCTGTGCGCCGGTAGTCCGGTGGAAGAGCGAGACTCTTGCGAAGGCGATAGCGGCGGCCCACTGCTGGCGCGCGATAGTAATAATCAGCCGATTTTGCTGGGTGTGGTGAGCTTTGGAAGTTCGCAAGGGTGCGCCGCTGCGGAGTATCCGGGAGTGTATGCGCGGGTATCACGTGCTTTGGACTGGATCGATTCAACTGTATCTGGTTTAGCGCCACAGGCGAGCGAAAAACGCTTTGGTGCCATGGGTACAGGTTTACGCCGCACTCAAAGCATCGTCTTTGACAATGCCGGCACTGCTACACGGGTAGTGCAGGCGAGCATTCTCTCAGGAGACTCTTCGTTCTCCATCGTTAGCGATAGTTGTGCGCAAGCCGCGCTGGCTCCTGGCTGGCAGTGTGCTGTCGAGGTCGAGTTTAACAGTAAGGGAGCGGGAGAAAAAACGGCGCAGCTTACACTCGATGTCTTTGAGCAGGCGAACGCGGTGGTGAATATTAGCGCCTTA
>CAKZUS010000008.1 GCA_937921805.1 uncultured Granulosicoccaceae bacterium | reverse complement strand
TTTCCCGTTTTTTTACACCCCGAGTCGCAAGAGGAATACGCTCTCGCCCGCACCGAGCGCAAAACCGCCCAGGGCTACCACGGCTTCGCGGTCCACGCAGATCCCAGCATCACGCTTGAACAAGACCTATTGCGGCGCGACCTGACTATCAATGCCATCGCCCAACGCCCTGACGGCAGCTATGTTGACCCATATAACGGCCTAGAAGACCTCCGGCAGCGACGCCTGCGTCATGTCAGCGAGGCGTTCGCAGAAGATCCCGTGCGCATACTACGCCTCGCGCGCTTTGCCGCGCGCTACGCCGCGCTAGGATTTGAGGTCGCTCCCGAGACGCAGGCTCTGGTACGGCGCATGGTCGCAGCGGGCGAGGTCGATGCACTAGTCGCCGAGCGGGTCTGGGCAGAGACCTATAAAGCGCTCGGTGAGGATCATGCAGCGGTGTATTTTTCTTGTTTGCACGAATGGGGCGTGCTGCGCATCGTGATGCCAGAGCTTGATCGTTTGTGGGGCATTCCTCAGCCCGCTGCGCACCATCCCGAGATTGATACGGGCTGGCATACGATGATGGTATTGCAGCAGTGCATTGGCCTGGGCAGCGATAAGAGCGCACGCTTCGCGGCGCTGTGCCATGACCTAGGCAAAGGCACGACAGCGCGCCACAAGCTCCCTCGTCATATCGCACACGAAGAGCGCGGTGTGCCGTTGGTCATGCAATTGTGTGCACGCTTGCGGGCGCCCAAGGCCGAACGCGAGCTGGCGGTGCTGTGTGCACGCTGGCATCTCCACTGCCATCGCTTAGCACAATTGCGACCCCAGTCCCTCGTCAAGCTGCTCGACGCCATAGATCCACGTCGCCGTGCGGAGCGCTTAGAGCAATTCGCTCTCGTGTGTGAGGCTGATGCGCGCGGACGCCTTGGGTACTTCGAGATAGCCTATCCGCAGCGGGAGTGGCTCTTGCAGGCCGCCGAGCGCTACTGCGCGGTACGACCGCCGCCGGGTCTCACTGGCCCAGCGGTGCGCGACGCGCTACACGATGAGCGCGTACGGGTGCTGCGTAGCTGGAAGCGCTCGCTGCACGCGTAGCTACAGACACAGCTACAGGCGTAGCTACACCCGTAGCCACACCATGACCCACACCGCGACGACCGTCACGCCATGCAGTACAGGCGACAGCACCAGAGGGTGAGGCCAGCGACATCCCCAGCGCCTCGCCAGCATCAAGGTCACCCCACTCAGCAATAAAGCAGACAACACACTGGCGCTCATGACCTCTAGCGCCTCATAGCGCCAGCGCAGTAGGCTCTGGCCTTCTACCAGCCAGCCCACCAGGCCGTAGACCAAGATAAATCCCGTCGCGACAAAAGGCACGAGCATCAGCACAAACTGCCAGAGGCCCGGGGCGCGCGAAAGAGAAGAGTCAGTTTGCATAGCGTATTGATACCTGCTGCTTTAAGATGCTTATAAGTGCCGTAAACCACCCATGGGTTCCATGTCCTACGTCCCGCCCAACGATGCTGAACGCCGCGATCTCATCCGCGCTTTGCAACGCGTCTGCCCCACGGTCCGCCACACCGAAGAGGCGCTACGCCCTTACGAGTGTGATGGCCTCACCGCCATTCGTGCGCGACCACTCGCCGTGGCGCTGCCCGACTCGGTAGAACAAGTCCAGGCTATCATACGCCTGTGTCGCGATCGCGCCATCCCTGTCGTTCCACGCGGCGCGGGGACGGGCTTGTCTGGCGGCGCAGTGCCCATCACTCACGGCATTGTGTTGAGTCTAGCCAAATTCAAGCAAATCTTGCACATCGACCCTCTCGCTCGTACCGCGCGCGTGCAGCCGGGCGTGCGCAATCTCGCCATCAGCCAAGCCGCCGCCCCACATGGCTTGTACTACGCCCCGGATCCGTCCTCGCAAATTGCCTGCACTATCGGCGGCAATGTCGCGGAGAACTCAGGCGGAGTGCACTGCCTCAAATACGGCCTCACGGTACACAATGTCTTGCAAGTGACCGCCGTCAACAGCGACGGGGAGCTGGTCACTTACGGCGGCGCCACCCTCGATACCCCTGGGCCTGACCTGCTCGCCGCCATGATCGGCTCCGAAGGCTTACTGGGCGTGGTCGTAGACGTACTGGTCAAGCTCACCCCCACCCCTACGGTCGCCAAAGTCCTGATGTCGAGCTTTGACGACGTGCGCCTCGCCAGCGACGCCGTGACCGCGATTATCGCCCAAGGCATCATTCCGGCAGGGCTGGAGATGATGGATCAGCTATCGCTGCGCGCCGCCGAGGATTTTCTGCATGTTGGCTACCCCGTCGAGGCGGCGGCAGCGCTACTGTGCGAGCTAGACGGTACTAGCGAAGAGGTGGAAGCCCAGATCGCCACCGTCAGCGCCCTAATGCAGGCCAATGGCGCCACCCACACCCGCATCGCCCGCGATGATGCCGAGCGGCAACAACTGTGGGCAGGGCGCAAAAATGCCTTCCCTGCGGTGGGGCGCATCAGCCCCGATTACTACTGCATGGACGGCACGATTCCGCGTGCGCGCCTAGCAGAAGTCTTGGAGCGTATCGCGGCCTTATCTGCCCAGTATGGCTTGGCCGTGGCCAATGTCTTCCACGCTGGCGATGGCAACTTGCACCCGCTAATTCTCTTTGATGCCTCCAAAGACGGAGAGCTAGAGCGCGCCGAGCATATCGGTGCCGACATTCTCAGTCTCTGCGTCGAGGTCGGTGGCACGATCACGGGCGAGCACGGCGTGGGGCTGGAGAAGATCAATCAAATGTGCGTGCAGTTCGACAGCCCAACGCTGCGACAATTTCATGCAATGAAAGCCGCTTTCGATCCGCATCGCCTGCTCAACCCCGACAAGGCCATCCCGACTCTGCATCGCTGCGCTGAGTTCGGGGCGATGCATATTCACAACGGCCAACTCCCCCACCCTGAGCTGCCGAGGTTTTGATGTCCGCGATAGATCATCTCCATCAGCAGGTTCGCGATGCCGTCCACCAGCAGCGTAGCCTGCGCATTGTCGGTGGCGATACCAAGGCTCATTTGGGCCAGCCCATTAACGCCGATGCGGTGTTATCCACGCGCGATCTGCGCGGCATTGTGAACTACCAGCCCACCGAGCTGATGGTCAGCGTCGCGGCGGGCACGCCGCTGGCAGAGCTAGAAGCCACGCTGGCCGAGTCGGGGCAACAACTGCCCTTCGAGCCGCTGCGCTTTGGCAGCGATACGCAGCACGACACCATCGGCGGCTGCGTCGCTTGCGGGCTCTCCGGCCCCGCGCGCCCCTGGCAGGGTGCCGTGCGCGACGCCCTGTTGGGGATACGCCTGATTAATGGCCATGGTGAGCTATTGCGCTTTGGTGGCGAGGTGATGAAAAACGTCGCGGGCTTTGATGCCACCCGCCTGATGTGTGGCGCACAAGGCACGCTGGGAGTCATCACGGAGCTATCCATCAAAGTCATCCCTATCGCAGAATGCACCCGCACGATGTCATGGAGCAGTGACTTCGCTCAAGCCCAACAGGCGTTTCATGCCCTCTCTGCCAAGCCCTGGCCCTTGAGCGGCCTTGCCTGGCGTGCAGGACGGGCCTATGCGCGCTTTCACGGCAGTGTACAAGGCGTCAGCGCGGCCTCAGCCCACCTCACTCAGCAACACGCTGGCACCGAAGACGACGGGGCGGTATGGGCGGATCTGATTTGGCAGCGCTTTGCGCCAGAAGCCCCAGAAGTCTCGGCCACGCCGCACCTGCCACTGTGGCGCGTATCACTGCCGGTCACCGCAGCGCCCGTTGTGCCGGCGGCGACGCTGCTGGCTGCAGACTGGGGCGGGGCGCTACGCTGGTGCCACGCCGACACCGACCTCCACGCCAGTGCGCACGCGCTCGGTGGGCATGCGCAGTGCCATACGCCCTCGGACGCTTTGCCCTCCCTCGTAGCGCATGGCAACGAGGCCTACCGCACTATTGAGCGCCGTCTCCGAGACGCCTTTGATCCGCTGGGTGTATTCAACCCCGGCCGCCTACCCGCGTAGCCCCTTATGCATACCGAACTTCTCCCCGATTTGCTCAATGCCC
>CAKZUS010000007.1 GCA_937921805.1 uncultured Granulosicoccaceae bacterium | reverse complement strand
CGCCGTCGCATCCAACGCTTGTTCGCTGCCTCGCACGGGTAAGCAACAGGGCGCCCACCACATCCTGGTGGGCGCCCGCCTTATTCGATGACGCATATGAAAAAAATTCTTATTTTTCTCCTTCTTCCCCCCGCTCTGTTGGCCCAAAGCCCGCAGAGTACTTCTGCGTCATCGCCCCACGAATCTGTGCCACGTGGGGCCTACCTAGGTGTCGATATAGGCACCTCTCTTCTTGAGATCCAAGAAGGCGAGCAAGACAGTAAATTGTTCGCCGGTATCACGGGCGGTTATCGTGTCAACGACAACATCGCCCTGGAAGCACGCATCGCCTCGCTCGGCGCGCAAGCTTCAGAATCAGGTGTAGAAACAGTCAGCGTCTCGCAGCTCGCAGGGCGTGGATTATTGTACCTTCCGCCGATGAAATACAACCCTCGCAATGGCGCTCGACTCGAGCTGTATGGCAGCGCGGGAGTGGCGCAAATTCTTCAGCAGTCCAACCTCGACAGCAATACTCTGCCCCAGCCTATCCATTTGAGCATCGGCGTGGGCAGCGAGCTATACATGCCCAATGGCTACAGCGCCCGCGCTGAAATGCAAGCCATTGGCGACGCCGCCAAGACCGTCGGCGTATCGCTCATCAAGCGCTTCGACGCCCCAAGAGCTACACCAATAGCAGCTGTAGCACCAGCCGTTAACACCATTATTGCCCCAACTCCCCAGATCCCGCAAAGCCAGGTTTCGCAAAGCAATAATGTGGCTCGTGTCAGCATGGCGCCTGCTATCGCAGCTCAAACCGCAGCACGACCCTCCTCTATCCCCCAGCCTAGGCCCTCAGCTCAGCCCGTAGCACGGCCTGTTTCGATGACGGCTGACCAGGATGGAGATCGCGTCATTGACCAGCGAGACCAATGCCCTGCGACGTTCCCCGGCAAAAGAGTCGGCCCTGCAGGCTGTAGTTTTTCTGGGGTACAACGCGCAATTCAATTTGCCCCACAAAGCGCAATGCTGACGCCCAGTGCCATGCAATATCTGCGTAGCATCACCGATGAGATCCGCAGTAATCCGCGCCTGCGCGTAGAGGTTCGTGCGCACACGGGCCTTGCCAGTGCAGAGCGTTCATTAGAGCGGGCTTTCGCCGTCAAGCGCGCGTTGATGCAAGGTGGCGTGGCAGCTCCGCAGATTATTCCCGTGGGGTATGGCAGCAAAATGCCGTTAGTGCGCAGTAGCAGCCCCGATGCAGCGCGTGCTAACGAGCGCATTGAGCTGGTGCTCAGCGGAAGCCTCTAAAGCTCGATCAAGAAAAAAGCTTGTTATCTAGGCCGCTCTATAGCCCAAATTCTGGAGCGCCGACAAGTACGAGTCCACATTGCGTCGCGCACTGGCCTCGTAGTGAAAATTAATATAGTCAGTGTGGAAAAAGCGCTTGCGGTTCACCAATGAACGCATAAACCGAATCTGCCCCGGATAAAACTCTGCATCAGACAAATGTGCTGATTCACGGCGCACCTTGTGACTATTTTCCAAGAACTGTTCAGAGGGCAACGCAAAGCTCATTAAGTCAATATCGACCATCAAGCAGGCATCACTGCTTTGCGGAGGATCGCGATGCAGGGTCGCCATAATCAGCTCCGCTATGCGCGCCTGCCTAGTCGGGGTGATTTGCTGCATCGACAATCGGTGCATCAACTCAACGCTGCGCGCTTCGTTATCCTGACAATCGGTATCGTAGACTGCGTCGTGGAACCAAATCGCCAGCTCCAAAGTGTCGGGGCATTGCGATTGCGGGGCCATTTGGTCAAAAATATGCAAAAGGTAGTCTATGTGTCCCCAGGAGTGGTAGTCCCGGCTCACACTACTGTAGAGCCTGTCGAGTTGAGTAAAAACCTCTATAGCACGACTCTGGGCGCCAGGCATTAAACATCGCTGCCACACATCACAAAAGCGTTGGCGTCGTTGCTCATTGTTAAGGCTACCTTTCACATCCTGCTCCCGTTGCCCCTGCCTCTCTGGTTTGACCATCCACTACACTAGTCGCTGCATAGTGACATGGGTCAGTAGAAATGCTGAGACCCAAAATATGACCGGCTTCACAAACCTGTACGGACACTGACTTCCGTGCCTAGTAATTGTGAACCATCTGTCACGCATCGCTCAACACTAGTGCCTTTTCAAGCATTTGGCGCTGTTAGCAGGTTCTTGTGCTTCTATCAATAGCGGCGCCATAAGGCCGTACCATAGTAGCAAGCCTCTCTGGGAATTCATTTTGCTGCCGATTTGCGTACCAACTAACATTGACGTGCCCAATACCTTGCGGGTACCTTGCCACGCCCCCTTGGCGCTGCAGATAGAGCATCACGCGCAATGGCATAGTGCTGTGCACTGGGCTATCGCGCAGCGCAGGGCATTACTATGCGTGGGGGAGGGCAGTAATTTTGTCTTCACACAAGCGCCCGAGGCGCTGGTACTCATCATTCGCACACGCGGCATAGAGCTTGTGCATGAAGACCAAGGCTCGTTCCATGTGCGCGTTGCAGCCGGAGAAAACTGGCACGACTTTGTCCAATACTGCTTGCACCAGGGGTGGCATGGGCTAGAGAACCTGGCCCTTATACCCGGCACTGTCGGGGCCGCACCAGTGCAGAACATCGGTGCCTACGGGGTAGAAGCCAGCCAACATCTTCTCGGCGTAGAGACGATTGACGCACGCGACGCCAGTGACCGGTACTTTACGACGCAGCAGTGCCAGTTTCGCTATCGACATAGCTACTTCAAAGCGCATCCGCACTTTCTCATTACGCACGTGCATCTACGCTTGCACAAACACTCTGAGCTCAACACGGGCTATGCCAGCCTGGCACAGTACCTGCGCGAGCACGACTGTCACCACCCCACCCCTACAGACGTTTTTGAGGCTGTTGTCGCCGTGCGCAGCGCGCGGCTTCCCGACCCAACGCGACTGCCCAATGTTGGCAGTTTTTTTCACAATCCGATTATTGGCTTACCCCAAGCAGAAGCTCTGCTCAAGCGCTACCCCCAGATCCCTCATTATCCTGCTGAGGCTGGGCACACCAAACTCGCAGCCGGATGGTTGATCGAACAATGCGGCTGGAAGGGCTACCGCAGCGGCGATGCGGGCGTGTATGCGCAGCAAGCGCTGGTCTTGGTCAATCACGGACAAGCCACAGGGCAAGACATCATGCAGCTCGCCGCACAGATACAACACAGCGTCCAGCAAAGATTTGATATCGCACTGCAGGTAGAGCCTCGACAAATACCATAACCGCCGAGCGGCACATAACCTGCTTCGCTGCCTCATTGATGTGATCGGCGCCAAGAGTTTGGCCAACAATGAGGGCAGTGCATGCTGTTGCAAGGTGGGATTATTCTGGCGTTCATGGGCTTGGCCTCAAGCATGGGCTGCCTGGTAGGGTGGCTACTGAGTGCAG
>CAKZUS010000006.1 GCA_937921805.1 uncultured Granulosicoccaceae bacterium | reverse complement strand
GGCACGAATACGTGCCCCCCATCGGTGATGTGCTTTACGACGGGCCACATGGCCGCGTCATATGTGACGACGCGATGGTTGTGCACTGCCAAACCTATGTCGATTACATCGCCTCATTAGGTGTCCAGGTCATGGCTGTCGAGGAGCGCGTGACGTGCCTCCAAGAGCACGAGGTCTATGGCACAGTAGATTGCATTGCATACGACGTATCGTCACAGACATTACATATCATTGACTATAAATACGGCATTGGCGTACTCGTCAATGCCTTAGATAACGCTCAATTGTTACTCTATGCCACTGGCGCTGCGCACGCATATTGGCACCTGGGCATACGGTCCGTGGTGATGCATATTGTGCAGCCGCGCAGGGATCACATCAGCGCTGCAGAGATAGACATAGATGATCTGAGGGCCTGGACTACTCAAACTAGTGTGCGTGCGGGCAAATGTCTGGACCCAACACCGGCATTTAATCCTAGCGAATCCGCGTGTCGGTTTTGTCCCGCCGCCACGACCTGCGACGCCAAAAGGGAACATGATTACCAAGAGGCTTTTGCAAGCTTTGAGACCATCGGCGTCGACACCATCACCGCACCGGTAGATCACATTGACCTCAGTAAAGCGGCACAGTGGATAGCCGTGTTGCCCAAGCTCGCAGCGTGGCGCAAAGCCTACGAAGCGCACCTGATCTATCTACTAGAAAACGGCACCGACATCCCTGGCGTAAAGCTCGTTCACTCGAAAAAAAGCTCGCTAGCTTGGGAAGACGAAGCGTTAGCAGAGAAAGCGCTATCGCGGCATCTCAAAAAAGCAGAGCGCACCGTCTCCAAGCTCATCACTCCGAGCCAAGCAGCAAAAGCACTGGGGGGTGAATCGCATCCCGTCATCGCCAACCACGCCTACCGGCCCGCGTCAGGGGTCACTGTGGCGCTAGAGAGTGATAAACGCGCCGATGTGCGCACAGAGATTATGGAGGGTTTCGGTCCCATAGACCGCCAAGCCGCCTAACCGAGTCTGTCTTTGGCGTAAAGACAAGGGAGAGGTCGCCCCTCGTTATGACACCTAGAAATCCTACGCCGCTGGCTGGGTACCCAGTTAAAACACTGCCCACTATTTAACTCGCAAACCAGGAACTACCCGCCATGAGCCATATTTACCTCAACAACGTCCGCGTCTCATTCCCGCACCTCTACAAAAAGCCCATGATTAATGGCGAAGAGGGCAAATGCGGCGCGACGCTTATGCTCGACCCCGCCCAGCACGCAGACACACTCAAAGCGCTGCAATCGCAAATAAACGCCCTCATCACCGAGCGCTTCAAGGGCAAGAAAATCCCTCCCGAGAAGATATCCCTACGCAAAGGTGAAGACAAAGGCCGCCCCGAATACGAAGGCTTTATCGTCCTCTCAGCCAACAGCAAAACCAAGCCCGTCGTGATCGACAGTAGCGGTAAGGGAGTGGTCACAGACGAAACAGACTGCCGCATTTATGCGGGGTGCTACGTCAATGCAAAGGTGTCGCTATGGGCGCAAGACAACAACTATGGCAAGCGCATCAACTGCGAGCTCGTAGCCATCCAGTTCGCGGCGGACGGTGATCCTCTGGACTCCTCGCATGTCAGCGTAGATGAAGCCATGAATGGATTTGGTGCTGTCGCGGGAGCCGACGTGGTTTCCGCAAACGACGCCGAAGAGTACGACTTTCTGAATGCCGGTTAGTGATAGCCCTCTCCTAAAACCCGACGTGATTGCTTAATGTGATGCGCTCGCAGCGTCGGGTTTTAGTGGGTTATTAAACAAGGAGTAATAGATATGGAGCCTGGTGATAAAGTTAATTTCGTTGCAGAGCGTAGAACCCGCACGGGTATCCACTACAGCGTGAAAACTGGAGTTTTAATGCGAATAGTGGGGCCACATGCTGAAGTCAGGTACCGACGAGACTCAGTTATTGTGCCTGCAGCAGACGTCACGCCAATATGTGAGAGGAACGCATTGACAAAAGCAATGGTAGGGATAACACGCTCTGGTGCGGTTAATCAATTAACTCATAGAAGGGAGAAAGATAATGACAAATGCACAGCAAGTTGACGTGATATTCGAGCTACTGGCGCTTCTAAAAATTGATTTAAACACGAGCGATGACACGGAAAACTACACAAGCATTGTCAGAGCATTGGAGCGCTTGGCACTCGGTTCGAGACCAGATATCGACGCTGAGTGAATGGCCTTTAATATTCGAGGAGACGATTTTTGAATAGAGACTTCGGGACTCGACTCAATGCACTTGTGGGTCAGATCAATGGGGATGACCCGCACCGTGAATTTGATATCGATTTTGAAACCCGAATCGTTTACCAAATTCAATTGACGGTGTACCCAGAAGAGAATGAGCAAGGTAGGCATTACGAACCTGCAGCGCCTGTTCACGTCTGGCTATCAGTCATCTCTGATGACAAGGTGTTTTGGGGCGAGGCCCACGACGAATGGGGTGTTCATAGATTCTCTGACGACAGTGGTGATATCGAAACCCCTTCCAATAAATGGCAGCGAATTGTGAAAACAATTGTTTACGGAGATGGACAATGAACCGCGTTGATGCCGTCGCGAAAGCAGGTGTAGGTAGGCAGATCCTAATAGTCTCTCCATGTTCCCGCCTCAATCGGGGCGGGTGTTTTCGTCAGAGGGAAATCGGTGAGCAGTAGCAATGATTAACGTTAGAGATTACTTGAATAAACGTGCCTCACGTTTCTCGAATTTTTCAATCTCCTTAACCCACTCTCTGTCTTCAGCATGGCGAGTAACGCCCCAGATACCTTGGAGATATTCACCGATATGGTTTAACGCCGACCTCGCTTCGATTTTCTGCCCATCAAGTTGTAGGTACATCGGCAGCCTTGCGTACTCTGTCGCTGAAATGGGATTAGGATTTAGGTCCCTAGCCAGCTCATATGCCTTCAATAAACAAGCGATGCCGTCTTTGTATCGCTTGAGATTCTTCTGCTTCGTGGCACGTTTCAACCATTCCCTAGGGTTTGCTTCGGGGCTATCGAAAACGTGGCCTCTCCTCACAGTTTCTTCTTTTAGCCCTAAGCCAGCTACACTATGCCCCTCACGAGTTTCACGACGGATAACCCGCCAGGATGGAGACATTTCGGGTCGGTCAACGGTGTCGTGTTTTCCGCGCCGCTGGCGCTCAGGCGTAAGTTTTGTGTCCGCATTGGCTTGCGTTTGGACTAGAGCTTTTTTCTTTTTCCGGCGTCGCCACCAGAAAAACAGAACGAGAAGGAACAACCACCCCACGACTTCATTGTTAGACATACCGCAGCAATCCTTACTTCCATTCAGCGAAAAGATTACCGGATTGCGGTTGACAATATCAAGCCAGAACGCTAACGTAACTCTGCACTCGCAAAAAACGAGTGTCGGGATTGTCACCCCGTTTTCAGAGCGTCGAAAGGCGCGGATACAGCGCCTTTTTTGTGCCTACGATTTATGGTGGGCCGGATTCAGGGCGCTTCGGCGCACCGTTGCTCTGACGGTTGTGACAACCTGCTTTCGGCCTGCCGCCTTCCTTGAGACGAAGACGGTAGACCTCAAATCAGCAAGAGGTATCTGTCATGTCTAATCTCGTCACTTTCAACTTC
>CAKZUS010000005.1 GCA_937921805.1 uncultured Granulosicoccaceae bacterium | reverse complement strand
GCCAAGATCAACAAACACCCCAAAACGCTCAGCACGCTTCACTTGGCCCAACACTAGCTCGCCAATGCTGCTGCGATAGGCATCAACGACACGCTCGCGCTCCGCCTCACGGACTTTCTGAAAGATCACTTGACGTGCGCTTTGTGCGGCGATGCGGCCAAACTCGACGGAGTCTATCTGCTCTTCGACGTACTCACCCAAAGTCAGCTCTGGCCCGTCGAGCTGTGCTGCGGAGAGCGTCATTTGCCGTAGTGGTGCATCTTGTTCTGTATCGTCCCCGACAATTTCCCAGCGCCGAAACGTATCGTAGTCGCCGCTCTCGCGGTCAATCGACACACGCACTTCGATATCAAGGCCGTTTTTCTTGCGTGTCGCCGACGCCAATGCCGCCTCTAAGGCGCCAAAAATGATTTCTTTATCAACGCCTTTCTCGTTAGAGACGGCATCAACTACTAACAAAATTTCTTTATTCATCGTTAAAGGCTCCAAAGGCTCCAGGCATTAGACCTTGGAATAGTCAGGCACCAATCTGGCACGTTCGATACTGGCAAAAGGTATGTCAAAACGCTCGTCGTCACGGGTCACTTGCGCATGTTCTGCATCAGCGCCCGTCAGCTCGCCCCGAAAGTTGCGACGCCCTTGGACCGACACACGGGTGCGGATCCGCACCTGCTGGCCTACAAAACGCGCATAGTCTTCTGGAGAAAACAGCGGACGATCAAAACCAGGAGAAGACACCTCTAAGGTATAAGCACTCGCAATGGGGTCTTCGACTTCAAGTAGGGCGCTGAGCTGTTCGCTCACTTTGGCGCAGTGGTCTACGAGAACGCCGCCTTCGGCGTCAATGTAGACACGTAGCGTGACACCTGTCTCGCCTTGGCCAAACAAGCTACCCACGTATTCAAAGCCCAAGCCACGCACGACGGGTGCAATCAGTTCATTGAGCTGATGATCAACACTCTGCACACTAGACTCCAATAAAAAAGCCCCTGAAGAGGGGCTTTTTAGAAATACGTTGGTAGCGGGGGCAGGATTTGAACCTGCGACCTTCGGGTTATGAGCCCGACGAGCTGCCTGACTGCTCCACCCCGCAACTGAAGATCGAACTATAGCACAGGACCCTTGCCCAGTGCAATCCCTATTTTCGAATCATAGGACGTAGCAAACGCTGATAAACAAAACCCGGAACGGCTGCCAGTGTAAACAGCAACAATGCTGTCGCAGCAAACTCCCAGCCTTGCTCGTGTAGCACCCCGTTTTCGCGAAACTCAAGACCACGAGAAATGGCGATAAACACCACAAAGCCTAGTGACCACTCCTGAAGGATGTGCTTAGTAGGCTTAGGGGTTTTCGAAGAAAACAGGGCGAAGCGCGCATCTGACCAACAAAAATTGGCGAGAACAAGAGCGCTTGCGATAATAAGATACGTGTTCATAATTTGGTGCCGATGGCGAGACTCGAACTCGCACGACCGTTAGGTCACTACCCCCTCAAGATAGCGTGTCTACCAATTCCACCACATCGGCGTAAAGACGAGAATTATACCCTATTCTGGCACAGGTACGGCAAACTCACTCTCTTGCTCTGGCGCAACAGGTGGTGCCATTTCTCCGGAGTGATCAACCACACTCGGGGCTTGCTCAGTCACCAGACCATCGACGATAGAACCTAAGCCGCCCCGGTCGCGATTCGCCGCGAGATAAAACAAGGTCATGCTAGTGACAAAAAACAATGCCGCCAACAAAGTGGTAATGCGCGTCATAAACGACCCTGAGCCTTTGGAGCCAAACACAGTCCCGGACGCTCCCGAGCCAAACGCGGCACCGGCATCAGCACCTTTGCCTTGCTGAATAAGCACTAAGCCAATAACACCCACTGCCAGCAGCACGTGTACAACCAAAATAATCTGTTCCATTTTCTCTCTCTAAAATCGGCTTTTTACTATGAGGCAGCAGCGACAATTGCGGCGAAATCCGCCGCATTGAGGGACGCGCCACCGACAAGCCCCCCGTCTATATCAATTTGTGACAGCAGGGCCTGGGCATTGCCAGGCTTCATGCTGCCACCGTAGAGCAACCGCACTTGTTGCGCGGCCTCTTCGGACACCGTGGCAAGTTCTGCACGAATCGCCGCGTGCATGGCTTGCGCTTGCTCGGGACTGGCAGTCTCCCCAGTCCCAATCGCCCATACCGGCTCATACGCGATCACAATCTCGGCCAGGCGCCCGGCGCCTATCATGCTCAGCACTGGTGCTAGTTGCGCTCGCACCACGGCGAGTTCTTGCCCGCGTTGGCGCTCAACTAGCGACTCTCCAACACACACCACCGGCAGCAGCCCCGCATCCAGAGCAGCCTGCGCCTTGAGCGCCACCCTATCACTGCTCTCGCCGTGGCGCTGGCGGCGTTCGCTGTGTCCGATGATGGCAAACTGCGCGCCAGCATCGGCAGCCATCTGCGCAGAGATTTCTCCCGTACACGCGCCGTCGTCACGCTGATCGCTCAGATCTTGCACGCCCAAGAACGCACCGGCATCGCACAAACTCGCCAGGTGTAGCCCCACTGGCGCCACCCCCCACTGGGCGCGACATGTCGCGGTAGCTTGTGCAATCTCCCCGACAAGGGCCTGAGCGCTGTCTAGGCGCAAATGCATTTTCCAGTTTCCAAGCAGCAATGATGGGCGCATTATTTTCTTTGGGCAAAAGCGCAGATTGTAGAGAGATTATGCAACAGACTCAAGGCCCCGCCCCACTCTCTCAAGCAATGACACCACGAATCACACTCGCCAAGGCCTCACATTGCGCCCGAACTTGCTGCGCATCAGGGCCTTCGACCATCACGCGAATCTTGGCCTCAGTGCCTGAAGGACGCAGTAAAACCCGCGCATTTCCCCCCAGCTCCTGCTCCAAGTCCTGGACGGCTTGCAGTACTTGCGGGTGCTGCATCACCGTTTGTTTGTCGTGCACCTCGACATTCACCATAATTTGCGGATAGCACTCCAGCTCGGCATAGGCATTGGCCAGACTATCGCCCGTCTCGCACAAATAGGCCAAAATCTGCAACGCGGCCACAATGCCATCACCAGTAGTCGTGCGATCTAAGCAAATCAGATGCCCTGAGGACTCTCCGCCCAAGGTCCAGCCACGCGCTTGCATCATCTCCAGCACATGCCGATCCCCGACGTTCGCCCGCGCAAACGACAGACCAATTCGCGACAGCGCCACTTCTAGGCCCATATTGGACATCAGCGTGCCGACAACGCCTTGCGGCCCTTGTGATAGAGATTCCGGCAAAGTACCCAGACCTTGACGGCTTTTGGCCAAAATGTACAGCAGCGCATCCCCGTCAACAATGCGTCCGAGGTGGTCCACCATCACCAAGCGATCGCCATCTCCATCGAGCGCAATGCCTAGGTCCGCCCGCTCTTCTTGTACTTTCGCCGCCAAAGCAGCGGGGGCTGTTGCACCGACCGCTTCGTTGATATTCATCCCATCGGGCGAGGCACCGATCACCGTGACTTCGGCGCCTAGCTCACGAAAGACTTTTGGCGCCACTTGGTAGCAAGCCCCATTGGCACAGTCGAGCACAATGCGCATCCCGTCTAAGCGCGCATGCATCGGGAAGGTTCCCTTGCAGTGCTCAATATAGCGCCCTGCCGCATCATCAATGCGCACGGCTTTACCCAGATTGCGCGACGCCACCAGCTCCATCGGCAGTGACAAGTGATGCTCAATTTGCAGCTCCAGCGCGTCATCGAGTTTATAGCCCGTGCCGGAGAAGAATTTAATGCCGTTATCCCAATACGGGTTGTGCGAGGCGCTGATGACCACGCCGGCCGCCGCTCGAAAAGTGCGCGCCAAATAGGCCACAGCCGGAGTCGGTAACGGCCCCAGCAAGCGCACATGAATGCCGGCCGCCGCAAGGCCTGCTTCCATCGCCGATTCGAGCATATACCCCGACAAGCGGGTGTCATTGCCGATTAGCACTTCGCTACGATCTTTAGAGGCCAGGAC
>CAKZUS010000004.1 GCA_937921805.1 uncultured Granulosicoccaceae bacterium | reverse complement strand
TGGTGGCGTGCGCCGCGTCGAGGATGTACGCACGCTCTTGATCGCCGGCGCCGACAAGGTCTCGATTAATACCGCAGCGGTATTTGAGCCAGAGCTGGTGCGCGCCGCGAGCGACAAGGTGGGGGCGCAGTGCATTGTCGTCGCTATTGACGCTAAGCAAGTCAGCGCCGAAGGCGAGCCGCAGCGGTTTGAGATTTTCACCCACGGTGGCCGCCGCGCAACCGGCATCGACGCGGTAGCCTGGGCGCGCAAGATGCAAGATTTTGGTGCGGGCGAGATTCTGCTCACCAGCATGGATCGCGACGGGACCAAGGTAGGCTTTAACCTCGCCCTTACGCGCGCTGTCAGCGACGCGGTGGATATTCCCGTGGTGGCCTCGGGCGGGGTCGGCAACCTACAGCATCTGGTCGATGGCGTCTTGCACGGACAGGCCTCGGCGGTGCTGGCAGCGAGTATTTTTCATTTTGGCGAACACAGCGTGGGCGAGGCAAAGCAGTTTATGCGTGACGCAGGGATTCATGTGCGCTCATGAGTGCAGAGAGTAGTGAAGGCAGTGAAGAGTTTTTCCAGGCACTGCATTACAATGCCGACGGGCTGATTCCCGCTATTGCGCAGTGCGCCCAGAGCGGCACCGTGCTGATGATGGCATGGATGAACCGCGAGTCTTTGCAGGTCACGCTCGATAGTGGGCAGGTGGTGTACTGGTCGCGTTCGCGCGGCAAGCTGTGGCGCAAGGGCGAGACTTCGGGCAATGCGCAAAAGTTGGTCGAAATGCGCCTAGATTGCGACGGCGACACGCTATTGCTGCGCGTGGATCAGCAGGGCGCGGCCTGTCACACCGGGCGGCGCGATTGCTTTTACCGCGTGGCCGATGCGACAGCGCGCACTTGGCATATCGATCAAGAGCCTCTGCAAGACCCGGCACAACTTTATGGTGGTGATAGCGCATGAGCAGTGATATTCTCAGCCGCCTCGACGCGGTGTTGGCGACGCGGCGCCACGGCGCTGCCGAGAGTTCTTACGTGGCGTCTTTGCACGCGAAGGGCTTAGACGCGATATTAAAAAAAATTGGCGAAGAAAGTACCGAAACAGTGATGGCGGCCAAAGATGGCGATCCACAATCCGTGACGCGCGAGCTTGCCGACTTGTGGTTTCATAGTATGGCGCTGCTATCGCACCTGGATTTGGACAGCCGACAGGTGCTAGAGGAACTGGAACGGCGCTTTGGCCGCTCTGGTATCGATGAGAAAAATGCCCGCAAGGGCCACAGTTAATTTTACGGAGTATTCCCATGGCCCCCAGCCTTCCCCAACTACTCATCATTCTGGTGATCGTGTTGTTGCTCTTTGGTGCGAAGCGCTTGCGCAACCTCGGTGGCGATCTAGGCGCGGCGGTAAAAGGTTTTAAATCTGCTGTTAAAGACGGCAAAGACGACGACACCGCAGAGGGCGCCACGCCAAATGCGGCAGACACCGCAGCGGGCCAAGGCGATGCAGCGGGCGATGCGGCGAAAGCAGAGGCGGCGCCCGCTGATCCAGCTAAGCCTCAAGACAAGGCCTAAGCCCGCTCTATGTTTGACATAGGCTTCGCCGAGCTGTCGATGATCTTGGTGATCGCGCTGTTGGTGATCGGGCCGGAGAAGCTGCCTAGCGTCGCACGCACGGTGGGGCGCTACGTTGGGAAGCTGCAGCGCTTTGTCTCCAATGCCAGATCGGAGTTTAACTCGCAGCTAGAATCTGGCGAGCTACGCAAGCTCATTGGCGATCAAGAAGAGCAAATTCGTGAGCTCAAGACCATTGTCAGCGATGCTAAGCGCGGGGTGGACAGCGCCACGTCATCGCTGCGCGATATAGGCGAAGACGCGATGCGAGAGCCTGCCCAACCCGCTCAACCCGCTCCCCCCTCGACTGATAAGACCGATAAGGCGGATAAGTCCTCGTAGCTATGAATAAAGACACCGGAGCGAGCGCAGAGACGGCCGCCGAACAAGGCCTGCTAGAACACCTCTACGAGTTGCGCGATCGACTGCTGCGCTCGGTGTTGACGGTGTTCGTGGTGTTTATCTGCCTGTTTCCTTTCTCGGATACGCTCTATACCTGGCTGGCCGAACCTCTGTCGGTGCACTTGCCCGCCGGGACATCAATGATCGCCACCGAGGTGGCATCGACGTTCTTTATCCCGTTCAAACTGACGCTGATGACTGCGGTGTTTGTGGCGGTGCCGGTGTTGTTGTATCAGATTTGGGCCTTTGTCGCGCCAGGGCTGTACCGACATGAAAAGCGCCTCGTTTTTCCCTTGCTGTTCTCCAGTACGGTGCTGTTTTATCTCGGCATTGCGTTTGCCTATTACGTTGTCTTTCCGCTGATGTTTGGCTTTTTTATCAGCGTGGCGCCGGAAGGCGTTGAAGTCGCAACGGATATCGGGCGCTATCTCGATTTTGTTATTACGATATTTTTTGCCTTTGGCGCTGCCTTTGAGGTGCCGGTTGCGACGTTTATCTTGGTCGCAATGGGGGTCACGACGCCAGATGCTTTGGCAGAGAAGCGCCCGTTCTTTATCGTCGGCGCTTTTGTGGTGGGGATGCTGCTGACGCCACCCGACATCATTTCACAGACTCTGCTGGCGCTGCCTATGTGGCTCTTGTTTGAGCTGGGCATTATCGGCTCGCGCATTTTCTTGCGAGAGCGTATTAAGCAAGCGGCGGCAGAAGCAGCCAGTGGTGATGGTGCAGACGATGAGAGCACTGACGAGAGTGCACGTGATGGGTCAGATCAGTCAGGCAATGTAGATGATATGCCCGCAAAAGAGCCAGTGATGCACAAGAATGCAGTGCCGGGAATGAGCGTGACGGAGCAGATCGAGAAAGCAGCGCAGCACAAAGACTCATAAGATTTCATAAAGACTCAAGTCAGTCCGTATGTGCCCGCCCGTATGCCCACCCGTATAGAGAGCCTGTACAGAAAAATCCGTACAGGCCGCCCCACTATTTAGCCCAAAATACCCGGCCAGTTGTCGAGTCCCTTGGCGATATGACCGGGGACATCTCTGAGCCACTTTTTGCGCACATTCAAGCTGTAGTTCAGATAGAGCTTGCCCTCGTGGATGGTCCATGCGTCAGGGTCGGTGGGGGCCGTCGAGCCGTACGAGGCGGCATAGGCACAATATCCACCAAAGACGGGCGCGTATTGCTCTGGGTTGGCGAGAAAAGTGTCGCGATTGCTAGCGCTGGCGAAATGCCAGGTCGCGCCATTCCATTCGGCGCTGATAGATGACTCGCCTTTGACGGGAGCGCTGTCGGTGAAGTAGGCGACGGGATCAAAGCCATTGATGGCTGCACCTTTGCGCTGGAAAACCTCGGGCTTGCGCGCCCAGGCTGCCTGAGGGAGCAGCGTTGCGAGAGGCGCTGCAGCAAAAAGCCCTAAGGCTTGGCGACGAGAAAGAGTCATAGTCGTTCCTTCAATGATTCGGTGAATTCGGTTGATTCGGCTGGTTTAGCTGGTTCAGTTGAGATCAGCGATCTGCTGCCCACTAAGACCAAGCGACTCTGGGAGATATTTCAAGCGCGCTGGCTCATGCATGTCGGCGGCGGCGGGCTTCGAGCTTGACCCAGTACACGTCGCCAAAAAACATGGCAACACTGCAGGCGACCATGATCAAGCCAATCCAGCGCTCAACGCCGCTGCGGTTGTAGGCAATGTCTACAGCGATAGCAAAATACCCCAGCGCGAGCATGCTCACCCAAGCGTGAGTATAGAGCCGCCCGTGCAAAATGCCGCGCAGCGGAATGAGCAGCGGCAAGACTAAGGCGATGAGCACGAGGGCAGGGGGCACGGAGGTCGGCGGTGCGAAATAACCGAATCCCAGGAGCACTACGGCAATCATGCCAAGATGCCCGCCTAGGGCGAGAAAGCGAAAGAAACGTGTCATGGAGAATCTGCGTGTACAGTAGTAGGCATGATTATGCAGCAAGAATCTGTGATGCCAAGTTTGCGAGCCTGGGTGTTGTTTTGTGTGATGGTGTCTGTGATGTCTGGGGTCCAGGCTTCTGGCGTCCAGGCTTCTGGGGTCCAGGCTGCTCCCTCTGCGTTGCCATCGTGGTCGCTGGCGCCTGTGAACGCGCCGCCATTGGATCTGGCCGACTGGCAAGGGCACTGGGTGGTGGTGAATTTTTGGGCCACGTGGTGCGCGCCGTGTATCAAAGAGCTTCCCGCTCTGGCGGCGTTTGCCCGCGATAATGCCGCCAGAGCGCGGGTGTTGGGCATGAACTATCAGCGCATTGACGACGACAAGCTATTGGCGTTTATGGCCGAACACGGTGTTGATTTTCCGGTGGCAACATGGTCTCCAAGCCAGCCACAAACCCCAGTAGGCAAGATCAAAGCCGTGCCGACTACGGTTGTTTTTGACCCAGAGGGGCGCGTGGTGCTGCGCCACCTCGGAGAGCTGGATCAGCAGCAGCTTGAGGCGCTGTTGGATGTCAACTCTCCGTAGTTCGCGCTTTGGGGCACTTTTGGGTTGGGGCCTTGTTGCCTATTGTTGCCTAGGCTTCGTGGCTACCGCCAACGCGCGCGACAGCCTCGGCCAGACTGATATCTTGTGATTGCTCGTCCGAGCGGTGGCGGTACTCGACGGTGCCCGCCGCCAGTCCGCGCTCGGAGAGCACGATACGGTGGGGAATGCCGATAAGCTCCATGTCGGCAAACATCACTCCAGGGCGCACGGGGCGGTCGTCAAGCAAGACATCGACACCCGCGTCGAGCAGTTGTTGGTAGAGCGCTTCGGCGGCCTCGGCGACGGTCTCGGACTTGAGTCGATTAATGGGGCAGATCACGGCGCTAAAGGGCGCGATGGATTCTGGCCAAGTGATGCCGCGCGAGTCATTGTTTTGTTCGATTGCCGCCGCGACAATACGCCCTATTCCAATGCCATAGCAGCCCATAGTGAGCACGGTGGGCTTGCCATTTTCGTCTAGCAGAGCGCAGCTCAGCGCCTCGGCATAAATGCGCCCGAGCTGAAAAATGTGCCCGACTTCTATCCCACGCAGCATCTCCAGGGTGCCAGCGCCATCGGGGCTGGGGTCGCCAGGCTGAACGTTGCGCAAATCGGCGCTCTGAGGCAGAGGCAGGTCGCGCCCCCAGTTGATGCCAAAAAAATGCTGGTCATCGATATTGGCGCCAGCGCCAAAATCGCTCATCGCCGCGACGGCATAATCCACCACTAGCGAGATGGGCAGGTTGATCGGGCCGAGCGAGCCAGGGCCAGCGCCAACAAGGCGGCGTATAGTGGCCTCGTCCGCCATTTCCAGTGGCGCGGCGACGATGTCGAGCTTCTCTGCTTTGACTTCGTTCAGCTCATGATCCCCGCGCACCATCAGCGCGACAATCGGGGTCTCATGACCCTCAGCAGCTTTGACCATCAGCGTTTTGACGGTTTTCTCGATAGGGAGCGAGTGCGCTTCGACCAGGGCCGCAATAGTGCGCACTCCGGGGGTGTCGACCTGGCGCAGTGCCTCCTGCGGCGCGGCGGGTGCACCTTGGGGGAGCGTTTCGGCGCGCTCAATATTGGCGGCGTAGGAGCTGTCGGGACAATACGCAATCGCGTCTTCGCCCGAGTCGGCCAGTACGTGAAACTCCATTGAGGCGCTGCCACCAATAGATCCCGAGTCGGCCAGCACGGCGCGATAGCGCAGCCCCAAACGGTCGAAGATACGGCAATAGGCGTCGTGCATCGCTTGGTAGGTCGTCTCTAGAGACGCATCGGTCATATGAAACGAGTAGGCGTCTTTCATGATGAACTCGCGCGAGCGCATCACGCCAAAGCGCGGGCGGCGCTCGTCGCGAAATTTGGTCTGAATCTGATAGAAACTGGCAGGTAGTTGCTTATAGCTCTGTAGCTCGTTGCGCACGATGTCGGTGATGACTTCTTCGTGGGTCGGGCCGATGCAATAATCCCGCTGGTGGCGGTCTTGTAGGCGCAGCAACTCGGGGCCGAATTTGTTCCAGCGTCCCGATTCTTGCCACAGCTCTGCAGGCTGTACCGAGGGCATGAGCACTTCGACGGATCCTGCGCGATTCATCTCCTCGCGCACGATTGCTTCGACCTTACGCAGGCTGCGCAGTCCCATCGGCATCCACGTGTACAGGCCCGAAGCGAGGCGGCGCACCATGCCGCTGCGTAGCATCAGTTGGTGGCTGATGACCTCTGCGTCGGCAGGGGTTTCTTTGTACGTACGAAGATGGAACTGAGACAGGCGCATAGGGGGTGACTGCGATGGCGAAGACGCCGTCATTATGCGCTATTTCTCGGCCCCTGATAGGCCTGTCTCATAGGCCTATCTCAGGGGGCTGTCTCGGGGCTGCCTCGGGGTGTATCTCGGGGTGTATCTCGGGGGGCGGAGACTATGCCGCCATGACGTTTAGCTCTGTGCTTGAGCTATAGGACCAGTGCATTGCGGCATAATGCAGTCGTATCAAGGCCGCGAGGCTGAGCGTTGGATGCTTCACCTCGTCGAGTAGGCCTTTTTCTAGGGCAATGGCGCAATGTAGTGCTGCACCCTTGCGCCCATCTTGACTGAGCACAGCGAGGTTAATGTCCTGTCCAAGCTGCAGGGATTGCAAGAGCTTATCCAAAGGCTGATCCATCATTGCGTCGAGCGTGGACACTAGGCCGACAGTGAAGAAAGTATCGGGCTTGGGCTCTTTGCACTCTATGGCGATAAGCTCGCACAGTTTGGCGCGGATCAGTGTCATTTTGATCAGTTCGTTAGGCTTGCCCGACACGCGCGCCATAGAGAGCAGCATAATCCAATTGCGGATAGTCGAGCGCCCTAACATGACGACGGCTTGGCGCACCGACTCCACCGGACGAGAAAACCCATTCGAGGCGCTATTGGCGAGGCGCAGTACCGCCACGCCAAGACCGACGTCACGGTTGAGCACCGCCACGATTTCTTCGGTGTCGATATCTGGCTCATTGAGGCGACTGATCAGATCGACCATGCCAGCGTGGCTAGGCGATATCTTGCGCCCCTGTACCACGTTGGGCTTGGCGAAAAAATAGCCTTGGAATAAATCAAAACCTTGATCGAACAAGAAGTCGAATTCTTGCTGGGTTTCGACTTTTTCAGCCAATGTTTTTTTGACCGTGCGCCGCAGTGCGGGCATCTCGCGTTCAATCACCGCAGGATCCATCCCATAGACATCGACTTTTACTAGGTCGATATAGGGCAGCAGAGGGGCAAAAACAGGGTCGAATACATAGTCATCGAGTGCAATGGTGTATCCGCGCTCCTTGAGCATGCGCACACCGTCGATGACCTCTTGGTCTGGGACCACGTCTTCGAGTATTTCCAGCACCACATCTTTTGTGGGCACAGAAATAAGTTCGGGCTTTTTGATGAACGATTCGGTTAGGTTGATAAACGCCCGCTTGTTGTCTACCAGCTCACTCAGGTCAAAACCATTGACGGCGTTCCACATCACTTCGGACGTCGCAGCATCGCCGTCAAACCCATCCGAAGAGGGGTCAGCGGAACGAAAGAGTAACTCGTAACCAAAGAGTTTGAGGTTACGATCAAAAATAGGCTGTCGCGCTATGAATATGCTCTGCATCCCTGTCGATACTGTTTGGTATGTGCTTTCTGGTAGCGGCAAAAGAATTCAGTATTGAATACCTAGATGCTGTCCATTTGGCGCGGCAATAGCGCTACACTACTCACCGTTCTACACCACTGTAACGAAGCATGCTTGAGCTGATCCGCGCTTGGTACACCCGCCACTTTTCCGACCCCCAAGCGACCGTTATGGCGTTGATTATCCTTATGCTATTGGCCTTGGTGTGGCTGGTGGGTTCTATTTTGGCGCCGGTACTGGTCGCCTTGGTGGCGGCCTACTTGCTCGAAGGTGTGGTCATTGTTATGAGCCGCAGAAAAATCCCCAGAGTCTTCGCCGCCGCGATAGTGCTTCTTGTATTTGTGATCTTTGTCCTGTTTTTGTTGTTCGGTTTGCTCCCCTTACTGTCTCGGCAAGTGACGCAGCTCGTCATTGAACTGCCCCGTATGCTCGGCGAAGGGCAGCAACTGCTGATGCTACTGCCCGAGCGCTACCCGCAGCTCTTCACCGAAGCCCAAGTGCGAGAAGTGGTCATCTCGCTGCGCGCTCAAGCGGTGGACTCAGGACAGTCACTGGTCTCGCTGTCACTGGCGAATGTCGTTAATCTGCTCGCCTTTGCGGTCTACGCCGTGTTGGTCCCGCTGATGGTGTTTTTCCTGCTCAAGGACAAATATATTATTCAGAGTTGGCTCTCGCGATACACCCCTGCGAGCACAGAGTTGTCTCGCCAGGTATGGAAAGAGGTTGATATTAAAATTGGCAATTATATTCGGGGCAAGTTCATCGAAGTGCTCATTGTCGGGGGAGCGAGCTACCTCGTTTTTGTTTTCATGGGATTGAACTATGCCTTGTTGATGGCCTTTCTCGTGGGCATGTCGGTCATCATTCCCTTTGTCGGCGCGGTAGCGGTGACGGTGCCGGTGGCTTTGATTGGTTTTTTCCAGTGGGGACTGACGCCAGTCTTTGGGTATCTGCTACTGGCGTATTTGATTATCCAAGTGCTTGACGGTAACGTGCTCGTTCCCGTGTT
>CAKZUS010000003.1 GCA_937921805.1 uncultured Granulosicoccaceae bacterium | reverse complement strand
CTTCATGGAAGGCTTGAAAAGCCTCAAAGCAATTCGGATTGAATGTCCAAGGAATGTCGTTTTTTTTATTCGGATGAGGCTGTGCACCGAGCACGTATGCGCACTTGTCCCATAGAAAATTTGGCATGATGCCCGAGGTTCTTTTTACGGGTCTAGGCACAGCCAATGGCCGCGCTTTGGGCTTCTTATCAGTACTCATTCGCGGGATAGTATTCACAATACTGCCCGATGCGTTAATGACAATGGCGTAGCCTATTTTCTCTTCGCTAAAACCGTAATCAGGGACTTTGGGCGGGGTCTCTTGTGCGAGCCGAGTGTAGTAATCACACAAGCTTGAAAGAATCATGAGAGCACGTCCTGAGACTCAAACTGTGGCACCCGAATTACGCCCTCTTGCATGGTGGCGCGATAGAATTTGGGCGTGCATTGGTTCGCAAAATCGATGTCGTGCAGCATCCACCCTAGCTCGCGATTGGCTTGCTCTGGTGGCAGTGATGACATCGGTGGGGAGCCTTCCACGAGTTCAAAATCGACAGGAAACTCACGTGTGCCAAAGTAGGGCCGGTGGTAGCACTGCCCGTTACGTGCGCGGCGCCTGAACATATCCAGGTGCTTGCCCTCGTTGTCGCCGGGACCGGCTTTGTCGGTCAGCTCAAAATGTGCCTCTATGACGTATCCGACATGGCATAGAATTGTCGCTGCGCGTTGCTGGCGCTCTTTGCCCGCATCGGTTAGTTGATACAAGCCATCGGTCGAGCGATTCTTCATCGCTGTACCGACGTTGCGTGCCGAGACTTTACTAGCGACCTCGTTACGGCGTAATGACTGAAACTGAATGGGCTTGAGCACCTCAATCGTATCAATCACCCACCGAATAGCTGGTTTCCAGTGAATCGCCTCGATAATCCCTCGTGCCGCAGAAGGCGTCATCACATCGTAAGAGACACGCTCCACCTTCATCTCTGGGCGACTAAAACACGCGGCTTCACCCCAAACGTGAAGCTTGATGCCGTAGTTCATATTTCCTCCGTGATTCTCAAAACAGCCCCTAAGGGCGTTGTTATTGGAATTGATAATTAAGTTGCTGGTTAAAGGGAATAGCTCTCAGCAGTGAGTTGGAATGGATCGCTCCACGACAGGCCGCAGTGCTCGTCGTATAAATCCGTGCTCATCAAGGCCCAAAACTGCCCACCAAAATGCTCCGGCGCGATGTTCTGAACAGCCCCTGATTCGCGTAGCGCTGTGAGGGCATCATCGGGAATTTGGACGAGATAGGGCTGGAGCTGGTTGGCGATGCGGCCAACAAAAGTGGCATGGCGTAGCGATTGGATGAGTGCGTCGGCGGTGGCGTTGTAGGGGATGATGACCGTTTGCATGGTCGATTCAATGAGCCGATATTCGCGGGCAATCTTCTCAAAGGGGAAGTCGAGTGTATCGCCCCTAGCGTGGAGCTGTTCGAGTATGTGATGAAAATCAAGCTGACTATTCTCGTGCCAGTATATTTCGCGAAAGTAGTCCTCAATGGCTTCTAGGGATAATGGATCGTCTTGGTATTTGGGGAAAATCGTGCGCATATGCGCCGCGCAGGCCTCTAGTTCTGTGGGCATACTCCACTGAGGGGTACTAAACACGAGTACGAGGCTCTCGTGGGCGCTGCGGTGTCCGCTACGGTTACAGCGCCCAGCCGCTTGGGCAATGGAATCTAGGCCCGCTTCAGCGCGTAAAACCAGCGGGAAATCGATGTCGACGCCTGCCTCAATGAGCGAGGTGGAGATAACGCGGCAGGGATCCCCTCGCTGCAGGCAAGCACGGATGGCGTCGAGCTGCTCGCGCCGATGCTGCGCGCACATCAAAGTGGTGAGGTGAAACAGCCCTGGCGTCGCCTGGGTGTTGAGCATGTCGTAGAGCGTGCGGGCATGGCGACGGTTGTTGACGATCATCAGTACTTGTTCGCTGGCGATAAGTCTTGGTGCCAACTGCTCGTCGCTTTGTTCGCCAATATGCCGTACCGTGACGCGCTGTAAGTCTCGGTACAGCGCTGTGGGGTTGGGGGCGATTTCGCGTACGTTTTCTAAACCGTCTTGAAAGTTGGGGGCCAGTAGTGCCGGTTGGGTCGCGGTGCACAAGACGATGCTGCAGCGATAATTGTGCGCTAGCTCTTTGATGGCCTCAAGGGTGGGGATCAAGAGCTTACGCGGCAAAGTCTGCGCCTCGTCGAGAACGATGACGCTACCCGCGATGTTATGCAGCTTGCGACACTGTGCGGGTCTGTCGGCGAATAACGACTCAAAGAATTGTACCGCTGTGGTGCAAATGACCGGCGGCTCCCAGTTCTCTGCGGCGAGCTGTAGCTTATCGCGAGTACTCTTGTCTTGGACGCCTTGCTGCTGATAGCTGCTGTGATGCTCCAACACGGCGTGCTCACCGAGCGAGCCAAAGGCATCGCGAAATACGGCGGCATTTTGCTCGATGATACTGGTATAGGGGATAACGTAGATGACGCGCCGCAGTTGCTGCGCCAAGGCATGCTTGAGCGCAAAGGACATGGAGGACAAGGTTTTGCCGCCACCGGTTGGCACTGTGAACGAGAACAAGCCAGGTGGGAGCGAGGCTTGATCTATCGCATGGTGCAATATGCGTTGCCGTAGCGTGTCGACATGGGGAGCAGAAGATTTTTTCTGTTGTACCCCAATGAGATGTGTGTCGAGGGCGGCGTCGAGTTGCGCGATGCTGGGATAGTTGCCGCGAGGCTTATCGAGGTGCTTGAGTTTGGCGTAGAAGCGCTCGGTGTCGAGATAGTCGGCATCGACGAGGCAGGAGAAAATCATGCGAGTAAAGAACGCGAGCTGAAAAGAGAGAGGCTTGATGCGCGGTTGGAGCACGATCGGAATACACAGTTTCTCGACCAGCGCGAGGTCTTCTTCCCAGCCTTCCGCGAGGGGAGGGAGCGCGCGCTGCAGTCGTTCTGCCAGCTCGGATCGTGTGCTTTTGGTGCCCGTGTTGATCCCGTTTGCCAGTCCGGCGTGATGGCCCGCGATGGCGTAAGCCATCAGCTTGCCTACTCCACACCAGCGCAGATAGGCTTCTTGCGCCCCAGCAGTCGAGTGATCGACTCTCGGGCCGCCTTCTAGGCGGTGGGCAAAGGCGTCGGAGTATTTGCCAAGGTCATGCAGAAGACCGGCGTAATACGCCACATGCTGCGCCCCAAACACGTGGGCAAATTCTGCTGCGGTGTTTGCAACACAATGCAAGTGCTCCGAGAGGCCTTGCCAGTCGCTATGGTCTGTTTCATTCCCAGAATGCGCATAATAACGCTGTTTCATTCTCGACACCTCTTGGTGTCAAGATACCGACATTTTTACGCTAAAACAAGCCGAAAGTGGGTTTTGTTCAATAGATTGATGACTGTCCGGAAACACTGCGCTATCGACTGTCGCTCCTCTCCAACCTCCCCCCTTGTCCGAGAGGGAGGCCTTGATTGTGCGGTCACCAGGCTTTTCCGTCGCCTCTAAATCCCCATACACACATATTTGGTTTCTAAGTATTCATCCAAACCGTGGTGCGCGCCTTCGCGGCCCAAGCCGGAGGCTTTGATACCGCCGAAGGGGGCGACTTCGGTGGAGATGATGCCGGTGTTGACGCCGATGATGCCGTATTCGAGGGCTTCGGCGACACGCCATACGCGTCCGAGGTCGCGGGCGTAGAAGTAGCCTGCAAGGCCAAATTCGGTGTCGTTGGCGAGGCGGATCACGTCGGCTTCGTCGGTGAAGCGGAACACGGGGGCCACGGGGCCGAAGGTCTCTTCGCGGGCGACTTGCATGTCGCTGGTGACTTCGCTGAGGATGGTGGGCTGGTAGAAGGTGCCGCCGAGGGCGTCGCGGGCGCCGCCAGTGACGAGGGTGCCGCCTTGGGCGAGCACATCGGCGACGTGTTCTTCGACTTTCTCTAGGGCTGGCACGTCGATCAAAGGACCTTGGGTGACGCCCGCCTGGGTGCCGTCGCCGACTTGCAGTGCGCTGACTTTGGCGGTGAGTTTGGTGATGAACTCATCGTAGATGGCATCGTGGACGTAGAGGCGGTTGGCGCAGACGCAGGTTTGTCCGGCGTTGCGGAACTTACAGACCATGGCGCCTTCGATGGCGGCGTCAATGTCGGCGTCTTCGAACACGATAAAGGGGGCATTGCCGCCGAGTTCGAGAGAGAGCTTTTTGAGGGTCGGTGCGGACTGGGCATATAAGATGCGCCCGACTTCGGTAGAGCCGGTGAAAGAGAGCTTGCGCACAATGGGCGAAGCGGTCAGCACGCCGCCGATTTCGCGGGCATCGCCGGTGATGATATTGAGCACGCCTGCGGGAATACCAGCTTCTTCGGCCAATACCGCCAGAGCGAGGGCCGACAGGGGGGTTTGTTCGGCGGGCTTGACCACCATGGTGCAGCCGGCTGCCAAGGCGGGCGCGACTTTGCGGGTGATCATAGCCGCTGGGAAGTTCCAGGGGGTGATGGCAGCGCAAACGCCGATGGGCTGCTTGAGCACCAGAATACGCTTGTCGCCTTGGTGCGCCGGGATCACTTCGCCGTAGGCGCGGCGGCCTTCTTCGGCAAACCAGTTGATAAAGCTAGCAGCGTAGCCGATTTCGCCGCGTGCTTCGGCCAGGGGCTTGCCCTGTTCGGCGGTCATGAGCTGCGCGAGGTCTTCTTGGTGAGCCATAAGCAGCTCGAACCAGCGGCGCAAACGCGCGGCGCGGTCGGCGGCTGTGAGCGCGGACCAAGCGGGTAGGGCAGCGTTGGCGGCGTCAATGGCGAGTTGGGTTTCGCTAGCACCGAGGGAGGGCACGGTGGTGATGTGTTCGCCGTTGGCGGGGTTGGTCACGTCGATGCGTTGCTCGCCGTCGTGCCATTGGCCGTTGATGTAGCAGTGTTGGCGCAGGAGGGCGGTATAGGTTAGTTGCATGGCTAGAATCTCTTGTCGATGCGGGCATTGTACGACAATGCTTGCGCGCGCTAGGCTTGCTGCATCTCGCCGACGAAGCTGATGTGGAAGACCGCATCAGGTAGGCGCCGCACCACGGCGATATAGCGCTTGCCGGAGTGCATCTCTAGGGTGAGCTGGTAGTGTGTGGCGCCGTTAGTGGTGACAGCGAGCTGCTGGCGGGTGCGCAAGACGCGTTTGAGCTGTTCATCGGGGAGGCGTCGCATGGCGGCCTGCGCTGCGGCTTGGGCCTCGCTGGAGACAGAGGTGGCTTCGTGCCAGGTGCCAATCACGGGAAGGGTTTTGGGCTGAGCGGTAGGCAACGCCGTAACGCAGGCACTGAGCAGGGCGAGGGCGCAGAGGTTTCTTGGCAACGATGTCGACAGGATTCTGGACATGGCGCAAAGGCAAAAGGTCTAAAGAGTGTGTCTCTAGTGTGCCATCCCTCATCGCCCCGAGGTCATCGAGTTAGATGACCATT
>CAKZUS010000002.1 GCA_937921805.1 uncultured Granulosicoccaceae bacterium | reverse complement strand
CGCAGTCGCCAAAGCGATCAGCTCCCCATGCACGAGCGCAGTGCTGAACACAATGAACCGCCTGTGTTGCAGGGAGAAGTCGTCGAGCGGGTGCGAGAGCGCCTACACCAAGCGCATTTCGACGACAGCAGCAGCACCATTATCGACGGCCAACCCTTGAAAGCTCATGGGGCCGTAGCAGCCTACGAGACCGTGGCCAAGCCGGCCCCGCGTTCTATGGGGCGGCGGGTGTCTGAATCCGTCTAGTGTCCTACTAGTGCCCTAGCGCTGCGCACGCAGCAGATGGCGCAGCAATAGCCACTGCACGATAGGCAGGCAGGCGATAAGACTCAGCGCCAGCAGCAGCCCCCACTGCGCCGCCAAGGCACCCACCACCACGGGTCCGAGCAGCAAGCCGCTATAGCCGACTGCGCTGGCTTGGGCGATCACCGTCACCGTATCGAGCTGCGGGGAGGCGTCGATGAGGGCAAACACCAGCGGCACCTGCAAAGACAAACCCAGTCCCAGTGCGAAGTAGCCCCCCAGCAGCCATGCCGGCGGTCCGTATAGGGCAAAAATATAGCCCGCAAAGGTCAGTGAGCACGAGGCAATCAGTAGCGGCTTGAGCGCAAAATATTGGCGTAAACTGTCGCCGCCAAAGCGCCCTATCACCATCGCGAGTGCAAAGCTGATGTAGCCCAGCGAGGCGTCAGCAAAGCTCCATCCGCGCTCGGCATTGAGATAAATACCAGCCCAATTCTCGACGCTGCCTTCGTTGGCGAGCGATGCCATCATCACCGCACACAGAAGAATCACTAGTTTGCGCGAGCCAGCCGGAGCAGCATCGGTATCAGTGTTGCGCTGGTTATCGGCAATATAGTGCCCCGATAGCCAGGCCCATAAACCCAAACACGGCGCCGCAAAAAACACGGCATGAGCAAAGCGGCCCCACTCTCCTGCAATCAGCTGATAGCCGATGACCCCTCCAATGAGCCCCGCCAAGGAAAACACCCCGTGCAAGGCCGATAAGACTGGGCGCTTTTGCGCACGCTCTACTTCTAGCGATTGTGCATTCATGGCCACGTCGAGGCTCCCCGAAAACAGGCCGACGAGGGCAGCGCAGAGGTATAGCGACCACCAGTTATTGGCGGCAAACATCCACGGCATGCACAGACACATGCCCAGCCACGTCCAGCGTTGTACCCGACCGCTGCCAAAGCGATGCACGAGCTTGGGCAATAGCCACATGCCGATCACCGCCGCCGCGGCCAGGCTAAAGGTGGCCCCTGCAACGCCCAGCTCGCTCAAATCGAGTTCGGCCTTGATGCGTGGAATCTCGATGGCGATGAGAGACACGAACAAGCCGAGCGAGAAAAACCCGGCCGCACAGCTGGCGAGGGGCTTGTTTATCAGTGTGGTATTCATGCGGGATTATCAGAGTGATCGGGAGTGCCGGGGGGCTGTCTGTCAGAGGCGTTGAGCTGTGCAAGGCTCTGCGCCAGAGAGGCGTCTTGAATGCGGGCATAGAGCGAGAACTCATCCTGCGTCACCGCCCCCAGGGCTTGTTCAAACGCCGCTTTATGCGCGCCGCTGTGAAAGCTCTGGTCCGCCGCGTCGTCGCCTAGATTCGATTGAAAAATCCCTGCGGCACTGACGGGCAAAAAGTCCTCATACACCATAGGGTGAATCTGTAGCGACCCATTGTCTAGACATTGTGCGGTGCTGTCTCCAGCGGCAAAGCACTCGGGATGCTCGCCGAGTGCGTAGCGAAAATAGCCTAAACCTTGGTCATGAATCGCGCGCCACTGATCCGGAAAATCTGCGAAAACGTCATTCAATATGCGCACGTATTGCGCGGCATTGGAGCCGTCGGCAGCGGGAGTGATGCGGCGGCGCGTCTGGGCCAATAGCGCATCATAGCGCTGGCGGCCGGCGCGGGTCAGCGCGATGCCGCGTTGCTCGATCTCGCCAAAGCGCGCAGTATGGGTGCCGCTGCGAGGGCGACCGTCGTGGCTGACAAAATCCACCGGCTCTTCGAGGGCTTTGAAGCTAGTTTGGCGTAGCAGCAGGGGACAGTGGCGCGCAGGAGGGCCTTCGATCACGGCCTTAGCGGGCAGTCCTTGCGCCTGCATGGCCTGCTGGCAGGCGTCGATGTCGAGCGTTCGCGGCGTCAAATGATTAATATGCGGGCCGCGAAACGACACCACGTCGGCAATCAAGCGATGGGCGTCGTGCAGGCTGTGATACGTCTGCTCGTCAACCAAAGCTCGTGAGTGCCAGCGAAACGTCTCTAGCAGCTCGCGCACAAAAACCGCCGCATCGGCATCGTCTAAACCACCTTGCTGCTCCGCCTGCTCGATCAGGACCAGCGCTGAGTCGGTAAAAATCTGTCGCGATGCCAAGAGCTGTTGCGCCTGCGCGCGTAGCGCCGCGTCTTCGATAAGCTCTAGGCGCAGTAGCGAGGTAAACACCCGAAACGGATTCGTCGCTAAGGCCTCGCGCTCCACCGGCCGAAAGGCGGTCGAGTGCACCGGGATGGCCGCCGCACTCAGGTCGTAATAGCCCACGGCATGCATGCCCAGCACGGCAAAGGCGCGGCGCATCGTGTGCAGCTCCTCTGGCGTGCCGAGTCGTATTGCGCCGTGGCGTTCCTGCGAGAGCCGGCCGAGGTCTTCATCGTCATCGGCTTGTAGCGCCTGGAGGCCGTCGCGGTGTAAAAAGTCAGCATTTACGTCCGCAACAATGCTGATCAAATCGCTATAAGCGGGGACTTCTTGCCGATACATCTGCGACATGGCAGCAGAAAAATGCGCCCGGATAGTGCTGGGATCCTGGAAACGATGCTCGGGCATGGCGCTACAACTCGCACGGAAAAGACACAATACTACCCCCTCGCACTGATCAAAGTATCGAGGCGCTGATACACTCACGCTATGGATGTTAGCGACCTGATCGACCCCCTCAACGATGCCCAGCGCGAAGCCGTCAGCTGCGCCCCGAGTCACGTCTTGGTACTCGCCGGTGCCGGCAGCGGCAAAACGCGCGTGCTCACGCACCGTATCGCCTGGTTACAGCGGGTCGAGGGCGTCTCGCCGCACTCAGTGTTGGCGGTCACCTTTACCAACAAAGCCGCCGCCGAAATGCGCGGCCGCGTAGAAGAGCTGCTGTCGCAAGGTGGCACGGCGGGGCTGCGTGGTATGTGGGTGGGGACGTTTCACGGCTTGGCGCATCGGCTGCTGCGCCTGCACTTCGAAGAGGCCAAGCTGCCGCAGGCTTTTCAGATTCTCGACAGCGACGACCAGCAGCGCTTGATCAAGCGCGTGATTCGCAATCTGGGACTGGATGAGAAGCGCTGGGAACCCAAGGCCGTAGGCGGCTATATCAATCGCGCCAAA
>CAKZUS010000001.1 GCA_937921805.1 uncultured Granulosicoccaceae bacterium | reverse complement strand
GACCTGATTTGTCAGCGTTTGCAGCTCAAACAGGGCGAGCGTCTGCTAGAGATTGGTACCGGCTGGGGCGGCTTAGCCGTCCATGCCGCGAAGCACTACGGCGTGCACGTGACCACTACCACCATTTCCGAGGCGCAATATGCCTATGCGCAAGCACTCATTGCCCGAGAAGGGCTGGGCGAGCGTATTACTTTGCTCAAAAAAGACTATCGCCTGCTTACAGGGCGCTTTGACAAACTGGTCTCGATCGAGATGATCGAAGCGGTGGGGGAGAAGTATTTAGCGGGTTTTTTCGATGTCGTCGCCCAGCGCCTGCACCCGCATGGGCGCTCGCTAATTCAGGCGATTACGATTCCGGATCAACGCTTTGATGCCTACCGCGCCAATACCGACTTTATCCAGCGCTATATCTTCCCCGGTGGCTTTCTACCGTCGCCCGGTTGTATGGCGCGCCATATCGCCAACACTGATATGCAAATGAGTGCCTGGCACGACTTCGGCCTCCATTACGCCCGAACCCTGCACGACTGGTCACACCGGCTGGCGTCCGTGCGGGCCACGCTGCCGACCTTGGGGCTAGATAAGCGCTTCTACCGCATGTGGCAATACTATTTGCACTACTGCGAAGCGGCTTTTCGCGAGCGCCAAACCAGCGTTGTGCACTTGGTGATGGACAAGCCGCACTACCGAGAGGTTGACGCAGAGCAATGAATACAGTCACGGCTCCCTCCGTCCCGTTGTCGATACCCGCACCATCGCGGCGCGCGCTGTGGGGGAATATGCTGTTGTTCCAGAGCATGTGGTTCGCCGTAGTGCTGCTGCCACAGGCGGGGCTACTCTGCGCTGCGGCCTTGCTGGCGTTGCACTTTGTCCTCAGTGCGCACAAGGCGCGCGACGCCATACTGCTGCTAAGCGGCCTGCTGGGCTTAGGTGTAGATATCGCGCTGGTGAGCGCGGGGAGTTTGTCCTTCACCGCGGCGGCTATCGCGCCCACGGGCTTGGTTGTTCTGTGGGCCTATCTGGCCGTGAGCCTGGCCTACTCCCTAGCGTGGCTACACCGCTTGGCTTGGCCGCTGCAGGCACTGCTTGGAGCCATTGCTGGCCCGTTTGCCTATGCTGGTGCACAGCGCTTAGGCGCACTGGAGATCCATTCCTGGCTCATGCTCAGCGTCGCCTGGGCGGTGCTGATGCCCGTATTACTGCGCAGCGTCAGCAGTTCAGTATTGTTTATGAACCCCTCACCGCCCCACAAGGAACACAACGCATGAAAATGATGAAGAGAGTCGGGTGTATTGCCTTATTGCTACTGGCCCAATCAGCCCTGGCGCTGCCACCGAGCGTAATGTCGTGGCAAACCATAGGGCAAGGAACGCTACGCTGGTATGGCTTTGCACTCTACGAGGCCACGCTCAGCAGCCCCACCGGAGTCTACAGCCCCGGTGCCCAAGCGGCATTAGAGATCCAGTACAAGCGCAGCCTCAGCGCCGACATCCTGCTCAAAGCGACCGATAAAGCCTGGTCGAAAGCCGGTATCGACCCGGCGCAACGCCGCGCGTGGTTGCAATCGCTCAGCGCACTGTGGCCCGATATCCAAAAAAGCGACCGCCTGCTCTTTGTCTACCGCGCCTCTGAGGGAGAGTTTTTCCACAACGACACCTCCCTGGGACTTGTCACTGATCCGGCTTTGGCCCGCGCATTTATTGATATCTGGCTGTCGCCAGAGACGATGGAGCCTACTCTGCGGAAGCGATTATTGGGGGAGTGATGGAAGCGTTGGCGATATATTCTGGGTCTCAATTTCTATCAACCCAGCATGCGGATTTTCTCTAAAGCGATTTCGTTTGCTTGTTCAGGTTTCACACCAGCAAGATCGCTGTTTATAAGCGTAACCTTGCTAATGCCAATAAAACCAAGAATATGTTTTAAGTAGGGCCACGCGAAATCAATATCACTACCGGCCTGGGTTCCGCCCGAAACCACCGTAACGTAAGCGGATTTCCCTTCCAACAGGCCAATGGGACCGTTTTCGCCATACTTAAAAGCCTCTTTCGCTCTGACAATCATATCCACCCATGCTTTCAGCGCTGCTGGGATACCAAAGTTGTAGATCGCCGTGCCGAGCACTAGAACATCTGCGGCTTTAAGTTCATTGAACAAAATATCGGAGTGCGCCAATACTGCACGCTGTTCTGGCGAACGCTCCTCTGGAGGAGTGAAATTCGACTCAATCCAGTTCGCATCAATAAACGGCACACCGTCACTCAAGTCTCTCTTGGTCACTATGACGTCGGGGTGCATGTCAGACAAGTGATGCACCAGTGCTTTGGACAGGCTGCGGCTGCGTGAGCCTTCATGACGCATGCTGCTATCGATGTGGAGGAGACGCGTAGACATTGAAATTTCCTGTATTGACGATGGAAATGAATGTAGCATTTTTGTTTTTCTGAATAAATAGGCATAATTACAATATATATTTCCATGTTTCAGAAAAATATGAGTGAACTTGAAGAACTACGCACCTTCGTTCAGTTAGTGGATTCTGGCTCTGCGACCCGTGCGGCTGAGGTTCGCGGCGTGGCGGTATCAGGAATCTCGCGGCACATGAAAAACTTGGAGGCGCGTCTGGGAGTGGTCTTGTTGCAACGCAGCACCCGGTCCATGCATCTCACTCATGAAGGGCAGCACTACTATGATCGCTGTGTCGGTATTCTTTCGGAATTAGAAGCGGCAGAAGCTGACATTACGGCGCAAAGCAAATCACTCCGAGGCGTACTGCGCATTGCTGCTCCCTTGAGTTTTGGTATTTCGCACCTGTCTCCAGCCTTGTGTGCGTTCATGCTCAAACACCCTGAAATCAATGTTGAACTGGATTTGAGCGACAAGCGAGTTGATTTGATAGAGGATGGGTTCGATCTAGCGATTAGAATTGGGGAGCTGGATGACTCTTCGATGAAAGCAAGGAAGCTGTTCGATGTTCAGTATGTCGTGTGCGCGGCACCAGAATTTTTCCAGAAACATGCTTATCCAGACAAGCCAGAAGACCTGCAAGGATTGCCGGGGCTTTGCTACGGCAATATACCTAATTCTTCGGTTTGGAAATATGTCGCGCCCAATGGCAGAGCGGGGAAGGTCTCCGTCACGAAAAGGCTGGTCTCAACCAATGGAGACTCGTTGAGAGAAGCCGCCGTCTCTGGCCTTGGAATTGTATGCGAGCCTAGCTTTATTGTGCATTCGGCGATAGAGGAAAAGCTTTTGCATCCTGTGCTGACGGACTACCGATGGTTTGGGGCGTCCGTCTATGTAATATACCCTGGCAGTCGGTTTTTATCGCTGAAGTCCCGTCGATTTATCGATTTTCTCGTAGATCGCTTTACCCCTCATCCATACTGGGAAAGTTGGCTGAGCGATGGCGACAAAAAATCACACCGCCCAGATTGAAAGTGCTCTGGTTGAGTTGAGCGCACCGCTAGGCCTTGTCTAGGCCTTTCTGCGGCGCCTACGCCCTGCGCGTCCTTCGCTGCCGCTGGCAGCCTGGCTCTTTTTGATCGCAGGCAGGGTGATGGCTTTGGATAGCTCGGGGTAGCTGGCTGTTTTATGCGGTATCGCCATCGCCTCGACAAAATGTTCTTGGAATCTTGGCTCGACGGCGGTCTCGACTTTGTGAATACGCTTGACGAGGTCTTCGATATCGCGACGGGCGCCTTGGTTAAGCAGGGCGATACGCGCGCCGGTGCCTGCAGCATTGCCGGCACTGGCGACGTTGTCGAGCACGCAGTCGGGGAGCAAACCCAAAACGATGGCGTATTTGACATCAATATGGCTACCAAATGCGCCCGCAAGGCGGATACGGTCTACCGTTTCGATGCCCATTTCGTCCATCAGTAGGCGGATGCCAGCGTAGAGTGCGGCTTTGGCGAGCTGGATTTGACGAATATCGTTCTGGGTGATGACGATACGCACCTCGCCGTCGTACATCAGATACGACCAGGTGCGTTCATTGGCGATCACGCGCTCGCTGGTGGCGGCGAGGGCGCCGTCGATAACCCCATCGGGGTCGATCAGACCCGCGAGGTACATCTCGGCGACGACTTCGATAATGCCCGAACCACAGATGCCGGTAATGCCGGTCGCGGCGGCGGCTTCGTCAAAGCCAGGCTCGTCGCTCCACAGCTCGCTGCCGATAATACGAAAGCGCGGCTCTAGCGTGTCTTTGTCGATGCGCACGCGCTCGATAGCACCGGGGGCGGCACGTTGCCCGCCGCTGATTTGAGCGCCCTCAAAGGCGGGGCCGGTGGGGCTGGAGCAGGCGAGGAGCTTGTCGCGATTGCCCAATACAATCTCGGCATTGGTGCCCACATCCACAAGCAGCGTAATGGGGTCGGCTTGATCGGGGCGTTCGGAGAGCACCACTCCGGCGGTATCGGCGCCGACGTGCCCCGCGATGCAGGGCAGGATATAGGCGCGCCCACTGGGGTGAATGCGCAGGTCTAACTCGCGTGTGGGGATGGTGAGGCTGCCGTCAATAGCCAGCGCAAACGGAGCGCCACCGAGTTCTACCGGACTGACGCCCAGCAATAAATGGTGCATGACGGGGTTGGCAACCAGAGTCATAGACAGGATATAGTCCAGCGCGACCTCCGCCTCCGTGGCGATGTCGAAGATCAGCTCGTTCAAGCTGTCGCGCACGGCGGTGCACATCTCTTGCTCACCGCCGGGGTTCATCATGCAATACGAAACGCGACTCATCAGGTCTTCGCCAAAGCGAATTTGCGGGTTCATAATCCCGCCCGAGGCCAACACTTTGCCGTCTTCTAGGCGACACAAATTGGCGGCGATGGTGGTGGAGCCGACATCGATTGCAACGCCGTAGACGTATTCGCGGCGTTCGGGCCAAATGCCGATGACTTCGGTGCCCTCGTGCACTGCGACAGAGACTTGCCACTGGCCCTTGCGCAGCATGCTTTGCAGTGAGATCCGCTGGCTGACATCAAGCGTCAAACCCACTAGCCCGTAGTCGCTTTGTAGAGCTTCTTGTACGCGCTCCCAATCGCCGCTGGGATCGTGCATATCTGGCTCGCGCACATTGATGTGGTAGAGCTGGATGGGCGGATCAATGCCAATCTCGACCTCTGAGGCCTCTTTGCGCACCACTTGGCGGTGCACTTGGCTCTCGGGGGGGACGTCCACGACGAGATCCCCGAGGATGTGGGTCTGGCAGCTCAGGCGCCGTTGCCCCAGATCAATGCGCTTGACCTTTTCGTAGCGCTGCTCGACCAGTGTTTTGGCGGGCAGGTGCAGGTCCGTAACGGAGATGCCGTGCTTGGGGAAGTTGCCGGTGGGGCAAATCACCTGACAGCGGCCACACAGGCCGCGCCCGCCGCACACAGAATCGACATCGACGCCAAGACTGCGCGCGGCTTGGAGCACCGGGGTGCCCAGAGCGAAATGTCCCCGCTTACCCGACGGAGTGAAGACGACTAAAGCTTCATTGGACTGGCCAGCGGCGGGGTGCAGCTCGCTCGGATCGGTAGAATCATTCATGGTCTTTCCAGTGGGGTGATGTGAGGGAACAAAGTGGTTCGCACTCGCAAGTCAAAGTGAAAGTCAGGGTTTAGGTCCGCTGACGACGGCTGGGGCGGCGCCCACGTGCCGCAGCGCTGCCCTCGGCGGGCGCTTCGCGGAATTTCTGAATCCACTTCAAGCAGTCTGGGTCGTTGGAGTTCAACAC